>JAITKK010000071.1 GCA_031278475.1 Deltaproteobacteria bacterium | reverse complement strand
TACGTGTGGGGGCATCCGCCTAAGGCCGTTTGCGGCAAAGACGGGCGTAACTCCCTTGGCCGGACATTATATATATCTCTCGCCATATGTCCAGGGTAATTTGATTGGGATGGAATCCTTGGGATTGTCGTTTGTGGAAGCGGGTTGTTGGCGAAGAAGCCGTTGCTGCGGCGGTCCTTCCGCCCTTTCCGGGTCAAGCGGCCATGCTATTAGAACATGACCTCCACCTGGCCAGGGCCTATGACCCTGCCCGAGACACTCTTCTTGCTGTCAAGGTTGATGACGCTGATGGTCTGGCCCAAGGCCCCGTTCTCCCGGGCCTCGCCCAGGGCCGTGACCTTGAGCCCGCCCGACTGGGCGATGATGGTGACCGTCTCGCCCTTGGTCACCATGAAGGTCCTCTCCAGGTCCCGGTCGTGGACCGGGTTACCGGCCCTGATGGATACCTTCAGGGTCTGGCCGGTGGCCTGGGACACCTGGGTGAGTGCCCCCTTCGCCTTGGTGAAGGGGGCCAGCCCCTCGGTCAGATCCTCCTCGGACAGTATGTGCCCGCGGGGAAGATCCCTTGCGGCCAGGAGCGCCGCCACCTGCAGGTCGATTTGGGCGGTGACCCTGAGCCTTCCGGCCTCGGTGCCGTCCACCATGAAGAATATGGTGCCGGCCAGATAGTTGGGGTTGGAGGATGGCTGCGCTGAGAAGCGGTACTCGACCGCGCCGGGCGGCAGGGAGGGGGGGCTTGCGGAGTTGACGCTGAGTATCTCGTAGCGGCCCGAGGCGTAGGGCTCGGTTCTTGCGAGATATTCGTTCACAATGCGCCTCACCTCGGAGGGATCCGTGTCCTGGCCCGTGCCTATGAGTGTGACCGTGTCCGGGATGAGCCAGCGGGCGTCGTTAACCGGAGCACCCGAGCTTATGAGGCGGCTTTCGAACTGCTGCCTGCGCAGTGTGAGCCTTTGCCCGGGGAGCGGGGAGGGGCCCAGGTCGGCCTTGCCCAAAAGCTCGGCAAGCTCTTTGTCCAATTCGGAGTCCTGGCCTATGGTGGCGATGTCGCCAAGGAGTATCCTTTGGCCCACCACCGTGTTCTCCGAGGGAACGATTACGCTCACACCGGCAAAGAGCCCTGGCGGGAGGCACAACAAGGCCACAAGCGGGGCCAGTGCCAAGAGCAGAAGCCAGCCCGCCTTGGGCCTAGGCCTTGCGGCCTTGGGGACGCTATTTGGGGTCATGCCCCCCCTTCCCGATCAGGGGATCGGATCCCCCCGGGGCCAAAGGCCCCGGGGGGGACGACCGTTACCTCTTGAGGTTGTTGGCTATGGCAAGCATCTCGTCGGAGGTGGTGATGGCCTTGGAGTTCATCTCGTAGGCCCTCTGGGCGGTGATCATCTCCACCATCTCCATGACGACCTCCACGTTGGAGAGCTCCAGGAAGCCGTGGGCCAGCCTCCCGAAGGACTCCTCGCCAGGGTTCCCGTCAATGGCGGGACCCGACGCCTCCGTGGGTTCGTAGATATTATACCCCATGGCGAAGAGACCCGGGGGGTTCACGAAGCGGGAGGTGGTGATCCTGCCCTCTGCCAGTATCTCTTGCCTTGCGTCCAGGGCAGAGATGAAGCCGTAAGGGTCAATCGCGATGTTAACGGCCTCCTGGGGCACCATGAACTCAGGATCCAGGGGATGGCCGTCCTGGCTCACTATCACCCCGTCGCTGTTGAGCTTGAAGGCACCGTCGCGGGTGTAGTAGATCTCGCCGTTGATTATGACCCTGAAGTAGCCCTCGCCCTCGATTGCGACGTCCAGGGGGCTGTCAGTCTTGACGTAGTCGCCCTGGGTGTGGATCTTGGCCGTGGTGTTGACCTTGGTGCCAAGGCCCACTTGGACCCCAACGGGTATCTGTTGGCCGCCTATTGTCTCCGTCCCCGCGAACTTGTGGGTCTGGTAGATTAGATCCTGGAACTCCGCCCGGTTCTTCTTGAAACCCGTGGTGTTGACGTTCGCTAGGTTGTGCGCGATTACGTCAAGGTGGGTCTGCTGGGCGATCATCCCGGTCGCGGCCGTATAAAGTGAGCGCATCATAATGTGTGGCCTCTGTGTGTGGGATTGCGGACCGAGGTCCTTACGCTGTCAGGGATGGAAGGGCCTGGCCCTGCCGTTAGGTGAGCTTCCCGAGCTCGCCCGTGGCCTTCTGGTCCATCTCCTGCTTGGTGTGCACTATCTTCTGCAGGGCCTCGTAGACGCGGTAGAGGTCTATCAGCTCCACAGACTCGCTTACAGGGTTCACGTTGGACATCTCCAAAAAGCCCTGCTCTATGGTGGTGCCCGCTGCCGGCGCGGGCTCGAAGTCCGGCGACTTGGGCACGTAGAAGTCGTAGCCCTCCTTGATGAGCATGTTGGGGTCGTCGAACTCGACCAGCTCGATCTGGCCGATGACCAGGGAGTCGAGGTCGGGGTTGACGGCCTGGACCTGGCCGCCCTGCTCGATGATGACCTTCAGGGTCCCCTCAGGGACGATGCCGGCGCCCACCAGCGGATAGCCCTCGTTGGTCACGATCTGGCCGTCGCTGTTGACGCTGAAGCTGCCGTTGCGGCTGTAGCGGACCCCGTTCGGGGTCTCGATCTGGAAGAAGCCCGGGCCGTTGAGGGCCATGTCGAGATCGTTCTCGGTGAGCTTGAAGGGGCCCTGGCCGAAGTAGGTCCTGGACTGCTTGACGACGTAGCCCTCGAAGACGGGAACGTCCTTCTTGTAGCCGGCCGTGTTGACGTTGGCCATGTTGTTGGAAGTCAGGTTCATGCGCTCCTCCTGGGCCAGCATGCCCAGGTAGGTGTTGCTCGAGTGGTAGGGATAGGGTCCGACGAACATCGTTTCACCTCCGGGCTCTCCCCTCTGCAAAATCGCCGCCAAAATTCAACGCCCGTGCCGTTGGCGGGCCCGGAAGGGTCCCGCCCGGAACGGGTCCGCTCTGGAAAGGCCCGTTCGGGGGGCGCGGGGGGCCCGTTCCTGGGCGGGCTTCCGGCGGGGGGGCCGTAGGGCCGAGGGGAGCCCGGAAAGCCGTGGAAGGTCCGGCGGGGGATTGGAAAGCCCCGGAAAGCCCTTCAAATGACGGAAAGAACCGGACAGGCGCCGGAGGGCGATCCTGCCGGGCTTTGGCAGAAAAATCTGCCGCCGGCGGGCCCATCGGGGAACAACAATGCAAAACCCCCGCCAAGCCCGCCAGGCGGCCTTCGGAGGGGGGGGGAGAGGGCGGCGGCGCAGCTGGCGGACCCTGGAGGCCGAACAGGCTCCCGGACGGGCGGCAAGGCCGCTTCCAGCCCGCCCGGCGTCGGGGCGGCGGGGGGAAGCCTTGCGGGCGGACCCGAACCCGGCAATGCCCTGAAAATTCCCGATGGCGCCTGAAGAAGGCCAAAAGATGAGCGAAAGAAGAATGAAAGAAGGATGAAAGAAGGATGAAAGAAGAACTATAGAAGCCTCAAGAATTTGCTATATATCAATTATGTTGCTTAAAGATAGTAAATATATGACTAATATATGCATAAACAAATCTATAAGATTATAAAATATGCCACGAAAAGTAACGAAATTGACTTAAAAATACCCCGGGTTCCAAGGGTTTTGACGCCTTTCCGGCTTCTGTTCCCGAACCGCCGAGTTTGCGACGGTTTTCCGACCCAAGCTCAACCGCCACCCGGCAAAAACCTCCCGGTTCCCTCAAGGGGAATCGGCTCCTCCGGACAGGTCCGATTCCCTGGCCCGGCTGATCCAATCCGGCCGGCCAATCCGGGCCGGACAATCACGTCCGCCGAAGCTGGCGGGCGATTCCTGTCCTATCCTGTCCTATCCTGTCCTATCCTGTCCTA
>JAITKK010000066.1 GCA_031278475.1 Deltaproteobacteria bacterium | reverse complement strand
GGGATCATAAAAATTTTTCTTGAAACCCCTTGACAAAACCAAAGTGATGCTTACTATTAAGTTGTGGCGATCGATTGCGCATTATTTTCGATACTCGGTCACTAAACACCCATGATAGGCCCTAGAGCCTTTCGCCAAGGGGATTATAAAAATTTATCTTGAAACCCCCTTGACAAAACCAAAGTGGTGCTTACTATTAAGTTGTGGCTATCGAGTGCGCATTTTTTCGAGACTCGGTCACTAAACACCCATGATAGGCACAAGATCCTTTCTACCTGAGGGCCTTGACAGGCTTCCCGAAGGCTACCACATCGGTCTTGCTGTGCCTACGCAAGAAACTTTCAATGGAACCCTGTGATTGAAGGGCATAAAACCCTGACCGCATCAGTTTTCATGCCTCATGTTTTGATGCGCAATGCTCAAGTTGGGGTGTTTGCGTACGGATTATTGATTTTCGGGCATTAATCGCCAGCCACACACGCAACCAACATCTTCGCATGTCACCATTCTACCTTTCCCCCATTTTTGCCTGCCGGGCCCCACAGCTACACAGCCCCCCACACTGCCATTCCCCAACATTTGTTTGAAATTGCCCCAAAAAAGGCATTTTCGCGGCACAATAATCATGGCGCAAAAACCGCACTCAACCGCAAGATTCCCTGTTTGCGGATAAGCGTGCCTGGCATGCGATTCCGCCTGCGTTGGGAGGCATCCCTTGGCATCTCTTGGCCTGCGGGGGGTTCT
Source organism: Deltaproteobacteria bacterium (assembly GCA_031278475.1). GTDB lineage: Bacteria > Desulfobacterota > Desulfarculia > Adiutricales > Adiutricaceae > JAISMF01. The sequence goes on along the minus strand of JAITKK010000066.1, from coordinate 16,147 downwards.
CCACAAACCCCGCAAAGGCAATAAAAAACCCCCTCGCAATGGGTTTTGCGAGGGGGGGATTGCGGCCTTGGGCGAGGCCTTGTCAAAGGTCTTTCCCTAGTTCGGGATGAGCGCCTTCGCGGCCTCCAAGGCAAGGGAGTACACCGGCCCAGGGATGACCCCAAGGAGCAGCACCAGTATGCCCATCACAAGGGCCCCCGCGTAGCTCAGGGCACCGGTGTCGGTGCGGTCTATGGCCCTTTGGTCGCCGTCCGGGCCAGGGGTCCCGGGAGCGGGGTCCTCCGTGTAGGCATGGCGGACCAGGGAGAGGTAGTAGAAGATGGCTATCGCGCTGTTCACGCAGACCACGATGACAAGCCAGTCGTAGCCGTGGCCCCAGAGGCTGGTTATGAGCCAGAGCTTGCCGATGAAGCCGACCGTGGGCGGCAGGCTCACAAGGGAGAAGGCCGCGGCGGCCAGGCACATGGCAAGGACCGGGGAGCGGTCGGAGAGGCCGTTTAGGTCGTCGTAGCTGAGGTTTCTGCCGTCACGGGATATGCGGGATATCACCCAGAAGCAGAGGAGGTTCATGATGAGGTAGGCCATGGCGTAGAAGGCGGCGGCAGCCAGGCCCTCGGCGGTGCCCGCGCAGAGGCCCACCAGGATGTAGCCCGCGTGGGCGACGGAAGAGAAGCCCAGCATCCTCTTGAGATCCTTCTGGACAAGGGCGCAGAGGTTCCCGTAGGTGACCGAGACCGCGGCCAGGAAGGCCAGTATGTGGGTGAGCTCGAGATCGGGCTTTAGCAGGGTCGCGAGCCTTATGAGCACTATTATGGCCCCGAGCTTGGGAAGGGTCGCGACGAAGGCGGCAGTCTCGTTGGAGGCGCCCTGGTACACGTCCGGGCACCAGAAGTGGAAGGGGAAGAGCGCGAGCTTGAAGAAGAGCCCGCCCAGGAACAGGGTGAGGCCCATCACGGCCAGGGGCTGCGCCGAGAAGCCCCAGGGAAGGGTCGCGAGCTTCGCTATGTAGGTGGTCTCCTGGGAGGCGATTATCCAGGACAGCCCGTAGAGGGCGAAGGCGGACGCGGCCGCCCCGAACAATATGTACTTGAGCCCGGCCTCTGCCGCCTCCTTGGACTTGGCCCTCACGGGTATCAGCACGTAGAGGGAGTAGGAGGACAGTTCCAGGGCGAGGTAGATGGTAACCAGCTCCACCCCGGAGGATAGGATTATGAGCCCGAAGGAGGACAGCGTCAGGAACAGGAAGTAGTCGGCCCTCTTTTCGGTTTCAAGCGTCGGCTGCCTCATGGAGTTGAGCGACGCTATGACGAAGCCAACCGATATGAGCAGCTTGAAGAACTGGGACAGGGGGTCCACCCTGTAGGAGCCGAAGAACATGGTCTGGGAGGTGTCGAAGGTGCATACGGCCGACGCGAAGGCCAAAAGCCCGAATATCGGGACCGGGGCCAGGGCCCCGGCCTTCCCGAAGGCAGGGTAGCGCCTCTCCAGAATCGACACCAGGAACAAATAGAGCACAAGGGCCAGGAATATGGTCTCCGGCCAGAGGTACGCGAAACTGAAGTTCAACTCACCCATTTGTTCCCTCCCCGTCGGACGTGGGGCTTTCCCCGCCAGGTTCCCCGGGATTGGCTCCATCGGGGGCCGGCACGGCCGCCCCGCTGTCAGGGGCCGCCGGGGCGGGAGCCCCGGGATAGGTCCCCTGCTGCAGCTCCGGGGTCAGCCCCGCCCCGGGTAGCTCCGAGGGCTGCGGCTGGTCCCCGGGTTTCCCCAAGACCTCGTGGGCGGGGGAGTAGCTGGCCGAGGGGTTCACCCTGGGGCTTGGGGACGCCATGGCCTTGCGGGTCTCGAAGCTTTTAAGCGTCTGGTCGATGGTGGGCGTTATGTAGCCCAGGAAGCCGCCGGGGGCGAGCCCCAGGTATATGACAAGGACTGCAGGCACCACCAGGTAGGCCCATTCCTTCTTCTTGAGGTCCTTCCAGCCCTTGCCCTCGGGGGTGGGCGGCTCGCCCCAGGCCATGCGCAGGGTCACCTTAAGGATGTATGCCGCGGCCAGAAGGGCCCCGGGCACGCACAGTATGCCCACCAAGGTCTTGAACCTGAAGGCGGCCGCGAGCACCAGGAACTCGCCCACGAAGCCGTTGGTGCCCGGGAACCCGAAGGACGCGAACCCGAAAAGCCCCCAGAAGAACATGAACTGGGGAAGGTACTTGCCCAGGCCCTGGTTGAAGGCTATGTCGCGGCTGTGGCTGCGCTCGTAGACCGCCCCTATCATCATGAAGAGGGCGCCCGTGATGATGCCGTGGTTGAGCATCTGGAATATGGCGCCCTGCACCCCCTGGACGCTGAAGAGGAAGATGCCCAAGGTGACGAAGCCCATGTGGGCAACGGAGGAGTACGCGATGAGCTTCTTGATGTCGGACTGGCCCAAGGCCACCAGGCCCCCGTAGATGATGGAGGCGATGGATATGGCTATCATCAAAGGCGCGAAGTGCTCGCTCGCGGCGGGCGTCATGGGGAGCGAGAAGCGCAGGAAGCCGTAGGTCCCCATCTTAAGGAGCACCGCCGCGAGTATCACCGAGCCTGCCGAGGGGGCCTGCACGTGGGCCGCCGGGAGCCAGGTGTGGAAGGGGAACATGGGGACCTTGATCGCGAAGGCGATGAAGAAGGCAAGGAAGACCCAGTACTGGAAGCGGAAGGGGAAGTCGGCCCCCATGAGCTCCGGGATGGAGAACGTCCCCGCCTGGATCCTCAGGGCCACGATGGCAACCAGGAGGAGCGTGCTGCCTGCCAAGGTGTATATGAAGAACTTGACCGAGGCGTAGCGCTTCTCGTCCCCGCCCCAGACGGCTATCATGAGGTACATGGGGATGAGCAGGGCTTCCCAGAAGAAGTAGAAGAGCACCAAATCGAGCGCCGAGAACACGCCCACGCAGGCCATGGTCATGAGAAGCAGGCAGACGTGGAATTCCTTCACCCGTTTCCCGATGTAGGTCCAGGAGCAAAGGACGCAGGCCGGGAGAGTGAAGATCGACAGCCACACCATGAAGATGCTTATGCCGTCCACGCCCATGGCGTAGCCAAGGCCCCACTCCGGGACCCAGTCCATCTTCTCCAGGAACTGGAACCCAGTAGCGTCCTTTTTGAAGAAGAGAAGCGGGTAGGCCAGGGCGATCTCCGCGAGCGAGGCCACGAGGGTCCACACCCGCGTCTGGCGCTCGGTTCGGCACAGGGCCAACAAAAGAGCGGCCAATACGGGCCAGAAGGTAAGGACGGTCAGCACCGGGAAGGAATTGGTCATGGATTATCCGGGGTTCGTTGGTTTTCCGGGGGGCCCCTTGGGCCCCCCGCCGGGATGGCTAAGGCGCGAAGTCAAAGCCAAAGGGCGGATTTCAAGCTTGGGCCCGTCAGAGGCCGTACCAGAAGAAAGCGAAGATCCCCAAGGCAAGTATGGTGAGGAGCCCCAGGTAGGACTGGAGCCTGCCGTTCTGGAGAATGGCCGAAAGGTAGCCCACCCCCCTCACGCCGTGGGCCGAGCCGTCCACTATGCCGTCTATCACCTTGCGGTCGAAGAGGACCGTGCCCCGGGCGGTCCCCATGAGGGAGCCCAGGCCCAGCCAGTTCCAGACGTTGGTCCAGATGTCGTCGACGAACGCGGCGGGCCTCGAGACCACCGTGTAGAGGATGCGGCCTATCAGGCGGTAGAACCAGTCGAAGTCCAGGTTAAGGGCTTTGTGCGGGGTTATCACGTTCCGCATGAGGTAGAAGGCGAGCCCCGAGAAGCCCAGGAGCATGGAGGCCTGGAGCACGTTCCAGGGGGCCCAGGGGTGGAAGCCGGAAACGGCCTCCTGGTAGGGCAGGTAGCGGTACAGGATCTGCGGGAAGACGCCCTGGAGCACGCAGAGGATGGCGAGAAGCCCCATGCCGAAATACATGTTGACGGGTATGGGCTTGAGCTCCCTCTTCCAGTCGGTCCTTTTCCCGCCCCAGAAGGCGAAGTAGGGGAGTTTCAGCCCGACGGAGACGAAGGTGCCGACGGCCGCTATCTCGAGGCCCAGGGCGACCAGCGTCTGGTGCGCCTCGGCCGCCCCCTGGATTGTCATGTTCTTGGACACGAAGCCGTTGAATATAGGCATCCCCGATATGGAGAGCGCAGCCACCATGTAGCAGACCATCACCCATGGTATCCTCGCGGCAAGGCCCCCCAGCTCGTCCAGCTTGGCGGTCCCCGCGCTGTAGAGCACCGCGCCAGCCCCCATGAAGAGCAGGCCCTTGTAGAGGATGTGGGCGTAGGCGTGGGCCGAGGCCCCGTTGATGGTCATGGCGGTGCCCACCCCGATGCCCGCCACCATGTAGCCCACCTGGGACACGATGTGGTAGCTGAGGATGCGCCTCGCGTTGTTCTCCATGGAGGCGTAGAGCACGCCGTAGACGGCCATCACGGTGCCCGCTATCGCGAGTATCTCCCAGGCCGGGAAGCAGCGGGCCAGCACGTAGACGGCCGTCTTCGTGGTGTAGGCGCACATGAAGACCGAGCCCGTGACGGTCCCCCTGGGGTAGGCGTCGGGCAGCCACGCGTGGAGCGGCACGACCGCCGCGTTCACGCAGAAGCCCGCGAGTATGAGCCAGTCGTAGGGGTTGGCCTGCGATGGGACGATGGGCCCCACCTCGAAGCTCCCCGTGGCCTTGTAGCGCAGAAGGATCCCGGCCAGCAGGAAGAGCCCGCCGACGGTGTGGTACAGGAAGTACCTGAAGGAGGCGAGCACCGACTCCCGGGTGCGGTTGAGCATCACCAGGAAGGTCGAGCCTATGCTCATGAGCTCCCAGCAGGCGAAAAGGGTTATGAAGTCGCCGGCGAGGACGCAGCCGAACCCGCCCGCCACGTAGAGCAGGGCGGCCACGTGCTGCCCCTTGTCCTCCACGTGGAGGGAGAAGAGGATGCCCGCCAGGCCCATGACCGCGAACACCTGGCAAAAGATGCCCGAAAGGGGATCGAGGTGCGCGAGCGCGAGCCCCTGGCCCAGCCAGGAAATGGCCATGTAGTCCCCGGGCTGGTTCGTGAACGCCGCCCAGATGGCCACAAGGGGCGGGATCACCAGCAGGGCCCTCCAGCGGCGGCTCCCGGGGAGGAAGGGCAGCACGGCCGCGAGCATCAGGAAGGCCAGCGATGGGTGCAGGAAGTTAGAGGTCACCGTAGTAGTCCTCCGGCCTTTTGATGAGCGGCTGGATCACCTTTTTGACTATGAAGACCATGACGACCCCCACCACCAGCCCGAAGGCCGGCCAGAAGAAGGGGTACTTGTCCAGCCCGAAGTGCGGGTGCTCGTTTTTGACGACCAGGTTCAGGAGGGCTGCCACCAGGAGCGCCAGGAAGAAGAGCGTCCTCCATGCGCGGACGCGCGAGGGCTCCAGCTGCCGGTCAAGGAGGCCGCCCAGGCCCCCCTTCCTTTCAGGGGATTCTTCAGTCATGGTATTGGCCTATTTGAAGCCGCCGAAGGCTTTGATGAAGTCCTGGAATATCCAGGGGAAGAGGCCCAGCGCGACCGAGACCGCGCTCGTGAAGACCAGGGGCACGACCATGGAGAGCGGGGCCTCCTTGTACTGGGAGAGGTCCGTCCCGGGCTCGGGCTTGAGGAAGAAGGCCCGGTAGAAGATGGGGACGAAATAGCCCGCGTTAAGGGCCGTCGATAGCAAGAGCGCGACGAAGAGGATGAACTGCGGGTCGGTAAGCGACAAGACCCCGTTCACAAGGTACCATTTGGACACGAAGCCGCAGACGGGCGGCATGCCTATCATGGATAGCGAGGCGAGCCCGAAGGCCCCGAAGGTCCACGGCATTCGCCTGCCCAACCCGTTCAGCTTCTTGATGCTCTTGAGGTGGCTCGCGACGTAGATGGCCCCGGCCCCGAAGAAGAGGGTTATCTTCGAGAAGGCGTGGTGGCCGATGTGCATGAGCCCCCCCTGGACCGCCATGGGGGTGACCAGGGCCACACCTATGACCACGTAGGAGAGCTGCGACACGGTGGAGTAGGCGAGCCTCGCCTTTATGTCGTCCTTGGTGAGGGCTATGAAGGAGGCCATCACTATGGTGAAGGCGGCCGCGTAGGCGGTGGGGATCGAGAGCCCCAGGTCCGTCATGGTGGTCCCGCCGAAGCCCGAGAGTATTATCCTCGAGACCGAGAAGACCCCGGCCTTCACCACGGCCACCGCGTGGAGCAGGGCCGAGACAGGCGTGGGCGCGACCATGGCCGATGGCAGCCAGTTGTGGAAGGGCATTATGGCGGCCTTCGCGAGCCCGCAGATGAAGAGCACGTAGGTGAGCCTCACGAGGTTCGGGTGGGCCGCTACCACCTCGGGCGGGAATATGCCCTGGGTCCAGCTGCCCAAGGGGAAATCAAGTGTGCCCGCGAGGCAGTAGGTTAGCACCATGGCGGGGAGCAGGAAGAGCTTGGAGGTGCCCATCAGGTAGACCAGGTACTTGCGGCCCCCCATGAAGCCTTCCTCGTCCTGGTGGTGGAAGACCAAGGGGTAGGTGAAGACCGAGATAATCTCGTAGAAGAGGTACAGGGTGAACACGTTCGCGGCGGTGGCCACCCCAACCGCCCCGAAGATGGCAACCGAGAAGCAGGTGTAGTAGCGGGTCTGGGCGTGCTCCTTGAGGGACCTCATGTAGCCGATGTTGTAGCTGGTCGCGAATATCCACAGGAAGGGCGCTATGAAGGCGAAGAGGAAGCTCAGGCCGTCCATGCAGAAGGAGACGGTCACGCCCGGGAGCAGGGTGAAGAGGGTGTAGTGCGGGATCTGCCCGCTCAAAACCATAGGCGCGAAGCTCAGCACCACCAAGGCGGTCAGGGCGGAGGCCGCGAAGGACACGGACTCCCTGAGGTTCTGCTCTTTTCCGAGGACCATCACCAGGAAGGGCGCGACCAGGGTGATGATCAAAGGAATCAAGAGTTTTGGGGTTTCGACTGTCATAAGCCTTGGGCCTTCCTCCTACCTGAGTGTCGTGATTTCGGACGAGAGCACCTTGCCGAAACGCCTCTGCACGACCAGTATCATGGCGAGCACGAGGGTGGCCTCGGCGGCGGCGAGCCCCATCACGAAAAGGGTCGCGAGCTGGCCCAGGGAATCCGAGGCCTCGGTGGACTTGCAGGCCGCGACTATGGAGAGCCCCGCCCCGTTAAGCATCAGCTCCACCGATATGAGCATGCCGACAAGCGTCCTGCGGGTGATGAGGCCCGCGAGCCCGAAGGCCAGGAGCAGGAGGGATGCCAGGAGGAAGAAGGTGAGGGCGGTCATTCTTTGTCTCCCTTCAGGGGCGCGAAGCCGCGGAAGGCCAGGAACACGGCCCCGGCCATCGCTACCAAGAGGACTATGGATATAAGCTCGAAAGGCAGCACGTACTCGGTAAGCAGGCCTTTCCCCAGATCGCCGGTTGGTGTGTCGACGGGCACCTTGCTCTTGAGCTTAGAGCCGTGGAGGATTATCAGGGGGCCCGCGACGGCCAGCGGGGCTATAAGGGAGAGCAGCCCGTAGCCCAGGGCCGAAAGCGGCGGGAGCTTGGACTCCTCGCCCTCCGAGGAGTTGTGGGTGAGCATTATGGCGAAGAAGACCAATACGCAGATGGCGCCAACGTAGATGAGCAGCTGCATGAATGCGAGGAAGGGGCTCGCGAGGAGCAGGTACATGCCCGCGACCCCCAAAAACGTGAGCACCAGCCCCATCATGGCCCTGACCAGGTTCCTGGCCAGTATCGCGAGCAGGCCCCCAAGGATTATGGCGGTCACGTAGAGCGCGAAGGCGAGGTAAGCCGCCCAGTGCGCCTCCGGTAGGTAGGGCCCCAAGAGCCCCGCCAGGTACTGTATGAATCCGGCTATGTAGCCGAGCACGGCATCTATGATCGGGTTTACGTGTTGTTCCATATGGGTACCGTCGCTTGGGCGCAAGGCTCTTCGCAGGGCTTAAGGGCTATCGAGGGCTGTTATGGGTTGTGGGCTGTCAAGGCCGTTAAGGATTGTTATGGGCTTGTATTGGCTTTTACGGGCTAGGCGGGGGAGGGTTCTTCCCCGTCCTTCTTCGCGGGCGCCCCCGCCTTGGCGTCCGCCTTGGAGTCTGTCTTGGCCTCGCTCTTGGCGTCGCTCTTGGCGTCTGTCTTGGCCTCTAGTTGGGGGGATTTCTTGACCCTATCGTCCAGGTCGGCCAAGAGATCAAGCAAGAGCTCCTCCCGGGACTTTGCCACCATGTAGACCCTGTGGGAGAACGCCAGGGCCCCGGTGGGGCAGGTCTCCACGCAGGCCCCGCAGAGGCAGCAGTAGCTGAAGTCGTAGGTCCAGAGCGAGGGGGCCTTGCCCTCCTTGCCCTTCACCACGGTTATGCAGTTGCCTGGGCAGGCCTTGACGCAGAGCTGGCAGGATATGCAGGGGGTTTTGGCCGGGTCCTTCTTCCCCCTTGTGAGCTCGAGCGGGCCCCTGTAGTTTTCCACGTTCTCCCGCTCCACCACCTTCCTGGGGTAGTGGACGGTCTTCCTCGGGCTGAACAGGAAGACTATGGTTATCTTCATGCCGACCAGGAGGCTGTAGAGGCCCTTTATGTTGTCCCATATGGCGCGCATGCGATAGGTCCCCCCTTCTAGCCTATTACCTTGATGACAATGGCCGTGACCCAGAGGTTAAGGAGCGAGAGCGGCAGGAGCCATTTCCAGTTAATGTTCAGGAGCTGGTCGAAGCGCACCCTGGGGAATGTCCAGCGGATCCAGACGATGAAGAACATTACCAGGTAGGCCTTTATGAAGGTCCACCAGAAACCGTCGAGTATCGGCCCCTTGTAGCCGCCCAGGAAGAAGGTCGCGCAGACGAAGGAGACGAGCAGCATGTTGGCGTACTCGGCGAGGAAGAAGAGGGCGAAGCCCATGCCCGAGTATTCCGTGTGGAAGCCCGCGGTGAGCTCCGACTCGGCCTCGGGCAGGTCGAAGGGGGCCCTGTTGGTCTCCGCCACAAGGGAGACCAGGTATATGAAGAAGGCCAAGGGCTGGCAGACCAGGTTCCACTGCCACGGCCATGAGCCCTGGGCCTCCACTATCTCGCTCAGGTTGAGGGTCCCGGCCTGGTAGATGACCGCCAGCAGGGCGAGTATCAGCGGGATCTCGTAGGCAATGCTCTGGGACACGGCTCGGGCCGCCCCCAGCACGCCGTATTTGTTGTTGGAGGCCCAGCCGCCCAGGAGGTTGGAGAGCACCCCGAAGCCCGCGAAGGCCAGTATCAGGATTATGCCGTCAGGTGTCTCCCAGGAGGTCAGGTAGGGCCCGAAGGGTATGGGCAGGAAGAGGAGCAGGACCGGGAAGAAGGCGAGGATGGGGGCGAGGAAGAAGAGGATGTAGTCCGCGTTGGCCGGCACGAAGATTTGCTTGGCCAAAAGCTTCATGGAGTCAACTATGGCCTGGAGCGTGCCCCAAGGGCCGACCTCGTAGGGACCGGGCCTGCGCTGGATGAACCCAGCCGCCTTTCTTTCCACGTACACCATGACGATGGCGTTCCCCACCATCAGGGCTATGATGGCGAGCACCGCCACCAGTATCTTTACGAAGTACAGTAGTGAGAGCTCCATTTGTAGATCCTTCGGGTCTAATCGTATGGGCTAATCTTATGGTCTGATCTTATGGTCTGATCTTATGGTCTGATCGTATGGGCCAATCTTATGGTCTAATCTTATGGTCTTATGGTAATGATCCCGATCGTCTGGGAGGATCCAGCGCTCTAAAATTATGGTCTTTGTTGCGGTCTTCGATATGGTCTTCGATATGGTCTTTGTTGCGGTCTTAGATACGGTCTTTGTTACGGTCTTATGGATTGCGCTTAAATATCGCGCCTTGGAAGGGGTTCCGGGCCCTTGGGCCTCAGCGGTCAACCTCCGGTATGACAAGGTCCAGGCTCCCCAATATGGCTATGGCGTCCGCGAGCAGGGTGCCCTTGGCCGCCTCCGCGAAGAGCGACAGGTTGGAAAAGCCCGGGGCCCTCAGTTTTATCCGGTACGGGGTCTTGCCCCCGTCGCTGATTATGTGGCAGGCGACCTGGCCCCTGGCGCCCTCCACCGTGAAGTAGGATTCCCCGGCGGGCAGCTTGTAGGCGGGCTTGGGAGCCTTGGCTACTATGTGGGGTCCCCCCGGGATGTCCCTGACCGCCTGCTCGAGTATCCTGAGGCTTTCCTTTATCTCCTCCAGGCGGACCAGGTAGCGGCCCATGCAGTCGTCGGTTGGGCCCGTGGGTATGTCGTAGTCGAAGCGGTCGTAGATGCCGTAGGGGTAGAGCCTTCTGGTGTCGCACATGACCCCGGCCGCCCTCATTATGGGGCCTGTCGCCCCGTAGCGGCGGCAGATGTCCTCGCCCATGGGGCCTATGCCTTCAAGCCTCCTGCGGAATATGATGTTCTCGGTGACCAGGGCCTTGTACATCTTGAGCCGCTCGCGCATGTAGGGCACGAAGTCCTTTATGAGGTCCACGAAGCGCCCGTCCGCGTCCTGGCCCACGCCCCCGAAGCGGAAGTAGTTGTAGGTCAGCCTCGAGCCCGTGACTATCTGGAGGATGTCGTTGATTTTCTCCCTTTCCTCGAAGGCGTAGAGGATGGGGGTGACCCCTCCCAGGTCCATCACGAAGGCCCCCCACCACAAAAGGTGCGAGGATATCCTGTTGAGCTCGGCCGACACCACCCTGAGCCACTCCGCCTTTTCGGGTACCTCAAGGCCCGCGAGCCTTTCAACCGCGCCCGCGAAGGCCCAGTTCCAGGCGATGGGGTTCAGGTAGTCCACCCTCCCCATGTTGGGCAGGTACTGGTAGGGGGTCTTGACCTCGCCCATCTTCTCCTGCATGCGGTGCAGGTAGCCCAGGACGGGCTCGGACCTCAGCACGTACTCGCCGAATAGCTCCACCAGGACCCTCAGGACCCCGTGGGTGGAGGGGTGCTGCGGGCCCAGGTTCAGTATCACGTTCCCCGCCCGCGCGCCCTTCTCGAAATTGTCCGTGTAGAAGTCGCCCACGTAGGTGCCGGGGGAGTCCTGGACGTTCAGGAAGGTGAAGGGGTTTATGAAATTGAAGTTGCTAGACGCCATTCTCGCCCCCCTCTTTGCCTTTGCCGCCCTCTTTCGCGGCTCCGTCGCCAAGGATGCCAAGGGCATCCAAGGACGCAAGGGCCTTGGGGTCCTTCCTCAGGGGCGGCGGCCCCGGGAGATCGTGGGGGAGGAGCAGCGGGACAAGGTTCGGGTTGCCCTCGAATACCACCCCGAAGAAGTCGAAGGACTCCCGCTCGTGCCACTCGGCCCCCTGGAACGCCGGGTGGATGCTGGGGGTCACGGGTTTTTCCTTGTCTTTCACCAGCACCCTGAGGGCGAGCCGGAAGGGCTCGGTGAAGCTGTCCAGGTGGTAGCTAACGAGGAAGCCCTCCTGGAACTCGCAGGTGGAGAGATCCAACAGGGTGTAGCCCTCCTTTAGGAGCCACTCCGACGCTTCGAGCATCCTCTCGCCCGGCATCACCGCGGAGAGGGCCACCCCGGACTTTTTGGGATCCGGGCTTGTGAGCCTTTCCGCCCCGAAACCCAAGAGGGCCTCGCGGATCCTGGCCTCCCTCGCCTTGGGGTCGCCCTTTTCGCTCATGAGGGTATCTCCTCGGCCTTGGGCCACCAGCGGCGGCCGGTAATCTTCTCCTGGATCGCGAACACGCCCTCCAGGATGGCCTCGGGCCTGGGCGGGCAGCCCGGTACGTACACGTCCACGGGTATGAGCTGGTCCACGCCCTCCACTATCCCGTACTGGCCCTCGAACTTGAAGGGCCCGCCCGAGATCGCGCAGTTGCCGCAGGCAAGCACGAACTTGGGGGCGGGCATCTGCTCGTAGAGCCTTACGACCGCGGGCGCCATCTTCTTGCTGACCGTCCCCGTCACCATCATCAGGTCGGCCTGTCGCACCGAAGGCCTGAAGACCTCGGCCCCGAAACGGGCCATGTCGAAACGGGCCATGGAGACGGACATCATCTCTATCGCGCAGCAGGCGAGCCCGAAGGTGACGGGCCACAGGGACATGGCCCGGTTCACGTCGAAGAACCAGTTTATCGGCCTCAGGTTTATGATGGGCGGCAGGATCCCGCCCTTGGCGGGCGCGATCCCGGCCCTAGGCGGGGTCAGCCCCCTATCCGGCGCGGCCACGTGAACACCCCCTTGGCTATGAAGTAGATTACGGCGAGGAGGACGAAGAGGAGGAAGAAGGAAAGCTCGAAGACGGGGAGAGCCCCTCCCATGCCCCGGTAGACTATCCCTATGGGGAATAGGTAGAGCACGTCCACGTCGAAGGCAAGGAAGATGAGGGCGTAGATGTGATAGTTGAAGCCGTAGTGGTCCCAGGCCCTGCCCATGGGAACGACCCCGCACTCATAGGGCATGCGGTAGTCGCCACCCCTCGCCCTGGGGGCGATGAGGGCGGCAATCACCAAGGGCGAGGCCGCGAATATGGCCGCGGCCACCAGGAACACTATTATCGCCAGGTGCAGGGAGTCGAAGACCATTGTCACACCTTGGACCCCGGGGGCGTCGGCGCGTCAATCCGGGGCGGCAAAAAGGCCCCCGGCCCTGGCCGGGGGATAATTTAGGCCGGGCTTGACGAAACTCAGACGTGGGCCCGGGCATTTTATGACGAACGAGGTTAGACTTTATATCAGCAAAGCGTTTTATGTCAAGCATTTTTCCTAACAGAGGCCTTTTCGGGGGATTGCGCCGTCCGGTGCCGTCCCCCGGGAAGCCAGGGGCGCTGGGCCCTTGGCCCCGCGCCCCCGGGCCCTGGCCCGTGGGGAAGATCCTGGTAAACTTAAATAATTGACGGATTTTGGGCTTTTTTGACGCAGGCCATTTTTACGGGGGTTTTGGGGCCGCTGGATGGCTTGGGAAAGGGAGGATGGTGGTTTACGTGGTCGCCGCGCCTGGACAGGGGGGGATGGGGAGGATGGGGCTGGAATGGGGGGAATGTCCCGCTTTGCGGGGAATCCGGGCCAATTGCGGCCGAGCCCGGGAATCGGGACCAGGGGATCGGGAAAACAGGTCTTTTTTCGTTTGTTTGAGGAAATGCGGGGTTATTGGCGCAAATGGGCCCCTTGCCTCAAGGGCCTTGGCCCGCGTTTATGTTAAGGAGCCGCAAAACCAGGTCCCTGTCCCTCTCCATGAGGGCCAGGGCAAGCCCCCTGTGGCTCAGTTTGTCCTTCTCCCCGGGGCTTAGCTCCGCCATGGTAAGGTTTCGGGAAGGGAGCCAAAAGATAGGGTCGTAGCCGAAGCCACCATTGCCCCTGGGGGATCCGGCAATCTCGCCCGCGACCCCCGCCTCCCAGGAAAGGGTCCCCCCGGACTTGGGCTCCATCAGGCAGAGGGCGGCCTTGAAGCATGCCCTGCGGTCCCTTGTCCCTTCCATCGCCTCAAGCAGAAGCGCGTTCCTTGCGGCCGGGTCCAGCCCGGCCCCGCCGTACCTCGCGGAGAGCACCCCGGGGGCCCCGCCGAGCGCCGCGACGCAGAGCCCGGAGTCGTCGGCCAGACAGGGCATGCCCAGGGCCTTCGAGTAGTGGGCTGCCTTTATGGCGGCGTTTTCGGCGAAGGTCGCCCCGTTTTCCTCGGGCCCGGGAACGGCGCAGGGGAGCCCCAAGGGGCCCAGGGCGGCCCCAAGGGCTACCGGGACGATCCCCATGGCCCCCAGAATGCGGGAGAACTCGGCGATTTTGCCCTTGTTCCCGGAGGCTATGACAAGCGCGGGGCTTTTCGGCTTTTCTTCCTTGGCTTCCATAACAATGCCCAATCCCCCCGTAACAATGGCTTGCCCCAGGGGCCGCCCGGACGAAGAAAGGCCGCGGGGGCAAAGCCCCCGCGGCCTTGGGTGGCTACGGCCCGCCTGATGGGCCCGGGGCCCGCCCGTAAGGCCGGCTAGGCCCTGGTCATGTTCCTGTAGACGGGGTCTATGGTCAGGCTCCCGAAGTCCGGGGCTATGATGAAGTTCCACTCGCCGTGGAACTCGGCCGGGTAGATGACCACGTTCCTGATGGCCTCCTCAGTGGGGGCGGGGCCCTGGGCGTGCTGGGAGTGGTCCAGCTTGAGCCCCAGGGCCATGGTGCGGGCGCCCGCCTCGCGGCTCACCAGGCGCACGCTCACCTCGTGGTCCCTCTGGGGCTCGTCCGCGTAGGCGGTGGAGACGAAGGAGAAGAGCCTCTGGGCGCAGTCGTTCCACTTGCTGGTGCCCGGGGGGTAGCGGCAGAACTCCACGGGGATCCCTATGACGCTCGCGAGCCTCTGGAGCTCGGTCTTCCACAGGGCGTGGCGGCGCAGGCCGCCCGAGTTGTCGGCGGTCAGGAGCAGGGTGCTAGCCCCGGGGAACAGGCTTTTCCCCTCCACCTCCCACCAGCCGCGGATGGAGTCGCAGGTGAAGGAGACGGCCTCGTAGGAGGTCAGGATGGTGTGGCTCTTCCTCGCGAGCCTCGGGTCGTAGACCCCCTTGGGGTGCGCCCCCGAGGAAAGGGGATCCGGGTAGAGCCCGGGGTAGGCGTGGCCGCGGGCGAGGTTCTGGGGGGCCCCCTCCTGGGGGCCCTCCCTCTTCCTGGTCTCCACGGCGATCACGGGCTGCCGCTCGGACAGGCAGAAGGCCGCCCTGCGGCCTATGTGGCGGAACTGGGCGTCCCTGTCGGGGTGTATCGCGCCTTCCTCGGTCTTCCTCGTGCCCATGAGGTTGTAGCCGTTCTTCCGCAGGATCTGGGCCACCTTCTCGTGGCTTATGCGGTGGTGGGCGGCGGTGAGCTCCTGGGAGAGGCAGCGGGTGCTCTTGCAGGTCCAGAGGAGGGGCGGGGAGGGCTCGTTCTTGGTGGTCTCCCTCATGAGCTCCTCCAGGGAGGCCCAGATGCCGGGGTCCGCCCGCTCCACCCGGGGCCTTCCGGCCCCGGCCCTGCGGGTCTTCCCGGGCTCCAGCGGGGCCTCGTCCAGCTCCTTTATCCCCTTGGTGATGGTCACCCTGGAGAGCCCGCAGGCACGGCTCACCATGGAGATTCCGCGGCGGCCTATGCGCTTGGCCTCGCCGGCCGCTACCAGGCGGCGCTCGCGCTCGCCAAGGTGCGGCCACACGTTCATGAACATCTTCGTAAGGGCGTTTTCTATTTCAATCATGGCTCTTGGTTTCCGCTCGGGGAGGGGTTCGGGCCCCTTCCGTCTCAGGTTTTGCGGCGGGGGCCCCTATTGGCCCCCGCTTGTCCGGGTTTTAGGATCTTGGGATTGTTTCCTTGTCAAAATATAACGGCACCGGGATGTTTTGTAAAGCAACCGTGAAAGGCGCAAGGCCCGAAAAGGGCCTAGAGGGCCGCAAGGACGCCCTCGCCCCAGCTCTTGACGGCGTCGGCGGACTCGTCGGGGTCGCCGTTTATCTTCAGCTTCCCGCCGACCACGTTCGCGCCCAGTTCGCCCAGCTTGTCCGAGATGGCGTCCACCGCCCCGCAGAAGTACTTGTAGTCCTCGTCCCCACAGCCGAAGACCGCCGTCTTTACCCCCTTGGCCTGGATCTTGTCGAAGGACTCGAAGAGGGGGATGAAGTCCTCCTGGAGCTCGATCTCGTCGTCGCCCCAGGTGGAGCAGCCGAAGAGCACCAGATCCTTTCCGGCGCAGAGCCCGTCCGCGTTGGCGTTAGCGGCCTTCACGCTCTCCACGCTGTTGCCAGCATCCTTGAACTGCTTTTCCAGCCGGGACGCGACCGACTCGGTGTTCCCCGTGGTGGAGCCGTATACGATTAGTACGTTTGCCATAGTCTGAAAACTCCTTCGCGCTTTCTTGTGGTTTGGCCCGGTGCCCCCGGGCATGATTTTAGGCCGCCGCCTAGGCGGGAGGGCCCCCTTTCGTCGTTGTATTGGGAGTTTAAACTAACTGATTCTCAATTGCAATAGCAAAGGGAATCTTTTTTCTAGGCCATTTTCTTTTGGAAAAAGCCAATGATTTCCGGTACTTACAAAATAACAGAGTGATTTTGTGGGGTTGATGGCGGGAATAATAGGTAAATTTTTACCAAGATTTTGCGGGGGCCCAACATCTCGGGCTGCTAAGCGGGGGAAAAGAGGCTATGTTTGCTTATAAATTATTATATTATACTAAAAAGACTAT
>JAITKK010000064.1 GCA_031278475.1 Deltaproteobacteria bacterium | reverse complement strand
TTGGGCAATTGGTTCTGGTGCCGCAGGACGTCCGTCACCCGGGTGAGCGCGGCCCGGTACCTGGGGCCCTGGTCCACCAGGAAGGCCCTGCGGTAGTGCTCCCAGGCGAGCACCAGGTCGCCTTGCTGCTCGTTGAAGAGCCCGAGGTTGTACAAGGCGGGGGCGTAGCCGGGGTTCTGGGTCAGAAGCTCGGACCAGAGCCTGGCCGCCCCCTGCCAGTCCCCCTTGGCGACCAGCTTGCCCGCCTCCTGGCCCATGGGGTCGGTGGCGGGGGCAAGGTCGCTTAAGGTGAAGAGCGGCCCGGACATCTCTATCAGCTCGGCGGCGGCCTTGCCGGCAAGCTCGTTAAGCAGGTCCTTGCCGACAGCCTGCGGGTCCAGGGCCTTGCCGTTCCCGCCCCTGTTGGCGAGGTAGCCGCCGTGGGCCCTCTCGCCGCGGTAGGATAGTGTCCCCTGGCCGAGCAGGCCGCCGCTTTCCGGGTCGCTCAACCTCCAGTCCACCGTGAGGGTGCCCTCGGTGCGCTGGAACGGGTAGTCGGAGGCGACCTCCTTGGTCTCTTGGGCCATCACCTGGTAGACCTGCCCGGTCAGTTTGTCCTCCTCCCAGAGAAGCATCTCCCGCACCTTCTCCTCGCTCACCACCGTCTCGTTGTCCCCCTCCACGTTCAGGACGAAGCTGGCGTCCCCGGTGAGCAGCGGGGCCCCCTTGGCCGACTGGAAGAAGGGGCTGTGGCCGGCGAGCTTGGCGTGGAGCGCGGGGCCCGCGTCCCCGCCGAAATCGCCAAGGATGGCGCTTGAGCGGACGGAGGAAACAATCCCCGGCACGCAGGCCGCCAAGGGGAGGGAGCCTAAGAGCAGGAGGATGAAGGCGAGGCTAACGCGGCTGGGCATAGTCGATACTCTCCAAAAATCCCGGGAGCAGGTCCCTGGCCCTTTCGACCCTCAGGCGGGCAAGGTCCCTCTTGGGCGTGCCCTCCGGCATCTTCCGGAAGAGCCCGAAGTTCACGTTGGACGGCGCGAAGGGGCCGCGGCCCTCGAAGGGCAGGAGGTGGGACGCGAGCGCCCCTATGGCCGTGCCCTGGGGCGGGACGACGGGCGCGAGGCCCAGCGCGGCCCTCGCGGCGTTCTCGCCCGCGAGAAGCCCGTGGGCGGCGGACTCCACGTAGCCCTCCACGCCCGACAGCTGGCCGCCCACGTAGGCCCCGGGCCTCGCCCGGAGCCCCTGGAAGGGGTCCAGGGCCTTGGGCGCGTCCAGGAAGGTGTTCCTGTGAATGGCCCCGTACCTTGCGAACTCGGCCTTCCCAAGCCCCGGGATCATGCGGAAGACCCTCTCCTGGGCCGGGCGGGTGAGCCTTGTCTGGAACCCCACCATGTTCCACAGGCTGCCTTCGAGGTTCTCCCGCCTCAGCTGGATGACCGCGTGGGGCTTGGAGCCGGTCCTTGGGTCTATGAGCCCCACCGGCTTCATGGGCCCGAAAAGGAGCGTCTTGGGCCCGCGCTGCGCCATGACCTCTATGGGCAGGCAGCCCTCGAAGTACCTCTCGCTCTCGAAGGGCCTGGGGCCGACCCTGTCGGCCTCCAGCAGAGCCTCGAGGAATTCCCCGAACTCGCTTTTCCCCAGCGGGCAGTTGAGGTAGTCGCCCTCACCCCCGCCGCCGTAGCGGTCGGCCAAAAACAGCTTGCCCCTGTCAAGGGATTCGTCGGTTACTATGGGGGCCAGGGCGTCGTAGAAGGAGAGCCCCTCGGAGCCGGTGAGCCCGGCAAGGAAGGCGGCCATGGGCTCGGAGGTGAGGGGGCCGGTGGCTATGACCTGCGGGACCCCTTCGGAAGGGTCAAGGCCGGGGACCTCCTCCCGGGTGACTTTCACGTTCCCGAGGCCCAGGAGCAGCCCAGTAACCTTGGCGCTGAAGAGGTCCCGGTCCACGGCGAGGGCCTTCCCGGCGGGCACCCTTGTCAGGTCCGCGGCCCTCATGGTGAGGGACCCCATGGCGCGCAGCTCCTCTTTCAGGAGCCCCACGGCGTTGTCCGGGGAGTCGGAGCGGAAGGAGTTGGAGCACACGAGCTCCGCCAGATCCGTGTTCCTGTGGGCGGGGGAGAACCTTTGGGGCTTCATCTCCCTAAGGTCGACGTCCAGGCCAAGGGCCGCGGCGCGCCACGCCGCCTCGCAGCCGGCGAGCCCGCCGCCTATGATCGTAACCCTTTTCGCCATGCGGGAAGCTGCACCGTGAGGCCCCTTTGCCTGAAGGGGCGGGATTGTGCCCGGGCGGCCGGCCCGCGGGCCCCGGGGCCCGCGCCGGGGCGGGGCCCCGCCCGCTTGGCCGCGGGCCGTGGGTTGTCGGCTGGGTACTTTAGGGCATAAAAATAGCACCAATCAAATCCCATGTAAAGGAAAGCCAGAGCCTTCCAGGGCCCTCTGCGATATCCAGGGACAGGGCCCAATCGGTCCCACCATCGACGCGGCTGCCCTCGCTTTCAAGCCCAAAAGGCAGCGCTTAGGGGAAAATTTTAAATGTCTGCCAAATTTACCCATTGTTTTCCACTTTGTTAGAGTGTAAGATAGATTAGTAGTCTATTTGTTAGCAAAAGTTAAGGCGAAGTGTGCGTTTTTGCAAGACGATCGCCAAAATTAAGCTAAAATGGCAGCTTTTTGAAACATGAGGATAGGTGTGGGGGACAGCCTTGGGGGACAGGCTTGGAGGATGGGCTTGCAGGATAAGCCTTGAAGCTAGCTTGGAGGATAGGCCTGGCCCAAGGCGTGCGCCTCCCGGAGCCATGGGCACCCCGAAGGGAGGGTCCGGCTCAAAGGCCCTCCCCGCAAGGGACGCCTCAGAGGAGCAAGTCCCGCTTTTGGAAAAATGATGTTTACTTGCCCCATGAAACAGGTTAGAATCCAAGCATGACGGAGTGCGCCGCCTGACGGTTTTTTCGGTCGCGGCCCCAGGGATCCATGCGCCATGGGCCGGGACTGGACCGATCATAGTGGGACCTTGGCCTTGGCGCCGGACCATGGCCATCAAATCAGACGAAGGACGATTCTTTATGGCAATGCAAAAACCTCAGATCAGCGTTTGCATCGACGGCAAGCCGCACTCCTGGATGGTGGTTGCGGAAGAGACAATGTCCGGCTATGACGACATCGTGAAGCTCGAGCACCGCTGGTGCAAGAAGTGCGGCTGCCTCACCCAGGTGGGCATCACCAGCACCGGCGAGAAGGTGGTGGCGGTAAACGACGTCGGCTCCCCGCACCTCGCCGTGCCGCGCATCCTCGACATCATCACCAAGTTGGGCCCTGACGCCCCGGGCCCCCGGCAGGCTCCCCCAACGCCTTGAGGACAGTGAGCGGGCAACCCGCAACACTCCCGCCAAGCCAAGAGACGGCCTCAAATCCTCCCGAAAGCCCCTAACGAGACCCTTGCCTAATGCCCGTTCTGCGTTTTCGCCTAGGCGTGATGCCTTTCAAAACGCATCCCGCTACTATTGTCAACAGCCGCAAAGGCCCGCAATCCTCCCCAAGCCCAATTCCCTATCCTTATCCATACCCACACCCATATGTTTCACTCGCTTAGGCAAAGCGATCCGTCTTAGGTCTGCTTTCCCGGCTGGGCATGCTCTTTTAAGGATTGCGCTTTCGAAAATGTCGGTCGAAGAGGAAGCGCGTCTCAGGTTTTCCTAGTGCGATAGGCACTTTCGATACTTACGCTCAAGGAAACTTGCGTACGCCACGCCATATACGCCGTCTATGCCATCCACACCATCTACACAATTGTCGCCATGGCCCTTCTCTCTGGCGATGAAGCTTTTGAGCCTACAGTGAAAGACAAGGGGCTGCGCCGCAAGACCCTGCGGGATACAGCCAAAAAGAGAAACCCAAGGCGGCCTGTTCGGAACCTTCATTGAGAACGTCCCCGGCATCTCCAGGATGTTCCCAATGAAGCGGCACCGACATCCCTCCGGAACCCATAGGATCCTGATTACACGCACTCCGCCCAGAGTGCATGGGTATATTTGAAAAAAGATCATAATATTATCCGTAATTTCCTAAAAAGTTGATATCACGGATATTTTTGTGGGGGAAAGCCCAAAAAAAGTTTTAAGGTCATGATCGTTTTTGACGCAAGCTTCTTTCTGATTGGATTTTTTCAATTATTTGGGATGGTTATGGCGTTTCAAACATAGAAGATAATTACCTTTCATTAGTAATATTTTACTTGACATCAATTCTTAATTATGCTTATTTTATTGTTATAAACTAGGTTCATACCAATAAATCCAATCATTCAAGAGGCACACATTGGCTAAACCATTTATAGCAGCACGTGGATCCAAAGGTATTGAGCACGCCTCGGTCTGCATCCCTGCAAGGAAGGATGGCAAAAAAGTCAACAACCCAATCTATTTGGGCCGGTTAGTGAATTTAAGTGAGGGCAGGTTCCGGTGAAAGCAAGAGGCGAGTTTGTCTTTACTCTGGAGGGCGGGTATTCTTATCCGCCAGCAGGACCGGAAGCCCAAGTCCGGGCATCCTTACCGAAAGGAAGTCTTATAGTAGGGATTGTTTACTGTGTTCATGCCCTATTGGAACGTACAGGGCTCTTAAAATTGTTAAGAGAGAAATCAGCTCACCGGACACGCTTTTGGCTCTTCTCATGCACAGGCTTTTGGACAACCACTCTGATTCCCACGCCAAAGCTTTCCATGAACAAACTTGTACTAGAATATTGTATCCCAAGGCCGATTTAAGCCCACAAGGGATAGGCGTGTTCCTTGAGGCACTTGGGTCTGACACCGTGAGACGTGATTTTCACAAGCGTTGCATAGATGTTACGTGAAGAAGGACCGGTTGGAATATTGATGGACAGCACAGGCTTGCCTAACAACGGTAATTTTCCATCCAGGTTGCCACTAAAAGTTTGGACCAAGGTGTGGTGTCAACTTTCTTGGGAGTTGAAGATTATGGAATCAGTCCTGTTGGGCTAACGCCCAAAACGTCGAGGATAGCTGACATAAATACCTCAAAAACCTCGCAAGAAATACATCAAAAACCTCGCAAGGAATACATCAAAAACCTCGCAAGAAATAGATCAAAAATCTCACAAATTGGAAATAATCAAAACACAATTGGCTGATTTGGCCATGGTCAAAGCGTCAACCGAGCATGGTCTTGAAATTGATTCCACATTATTTTTGGATTCATTTGATGCCCACCAAAATGCACTCAAAGAGGGGCTGTTATGGCGATTTTTGGAATCCCTTTACAGCGTCGTCGAATGGTTTGTAGGAAGGCGTTTGTACTGAAATGTCATTCTGTTGGATGCTCTGGAAGAAGCCCCAACGGGGCCAAGGACCCAAGGCTTCCCCCCTGGCGTCGCCGCAACCCCCTGCCCTGGATCTTATTGTGCGATGTTATGGGGAAATCATGCTTTTGTTGCCGAAATGTTGGCTTTTGGGATGCCCTTGATTCCGGGGCAGAAACCCGCCTGACAGCCCACCCCGCCTTTGGCTTGCCTTGGAAAAGCTTGGCCGGAAATGCCTTTCCCGCTGGCGCGGGCTTCGTACATTGTTGAAAATCTCCGCAAAATGGTGTAGATAGTGTGATGCCCCGGGGCCTTAGGCCCCGGGGCATCAAGCCCCGGGGCGGCCCGGGAGGCTTCCAAACCACAGGAAGGGCCCCTTTTCCGGGGCTCTTTGTTTTGCGGGAAGGCAAATGGGAAACAAGAACATAAGGAACGCGGCCATAATCGCCCACGTGGACCACGGGAAGACCACTTTGGTTGACGCCATGCTGTGGCAGAGCGGGCTCTTCAGGGACAACCAGGTCGTTAGGGAGCGGATTATGGACTCCATGGACCTGGAGCGCGAGAAGGGCATAACCATAATGGCCAAGAACACCTCCATCGTGTACGACGGGGTCAAGATAAACATAGTGGACACCCCGGGGCATGCGGACTTCGGCGGCGAGGTGGAGCGCACGCTCACCATGGTTGACGGGGCCCTGCTCCTGGTCGACTCCGCGGAGGGGCCGCTTCCCCAGACCCGCTTCGTCCTGCAGAAGGCCCTGGGGCTGAAGCTCCCCATAATCTGCATAATCAACAAGATAGACCGCCCCGACCGCAGGCCCGAGGAGGTCCTGAACGAGATCTACGACCTGTTCATAGACCTCGACGCCGAGGAGTCCCAGCTGGAGTTCCCGGTGTTCTACACCAACGCCAAGCTGGGGACGGCCTCGGCCGACCTGGGCGAGGCCGAGCGCGGCGAGGCCAAGAACCTTGAGCCGCTGTTCGCGGCCATGCTCAAGGACATCCCCGAGCCCCCCGGGGATCCGCTTAGCCCCTCCCAGTTCCTGGTCACCAACCTCGAGTGGTCGGACTACCAGGGCAGGCTCGCCATAGGGCCGCTGCGGCGGGGGACCCTCAGGGTCGGCGACGAGGTGGTCCTCCTGAAGGGCGGGGAGCAGGTGCTAAAGGGGCCCCTCAAGACCATATACGCCTACGACGGGCTCAGGAGGGTGGAGGTGCCCGAGGCCAGCCAGGGCGACATCATCGTGCTCGCGGGGCTCCCGGACGCGTTCATAGGCGACACGGTGGCGGACTCCGAGCACCCGGAGGCACTGCCCCCGGTGGTGGTGGACGAGCCGACGCTCACCATGGAGTTCTCGGCCAATACCTCGCCGCTGGCAGGCAAGGAGGGCTCCATCCTCACCTCCAGGAAGATATGGGAGCGGCTGGACAAGGAGGCCCTGTTCAACGTCTCCATAAAGGTGGGCCCGGGCCTTGACGCGGAAAGCCACCAGGTGGGGGCGAGGGGCGAGCTGCAGCTGGCCGTCCTTGTCGAGACCATGCGCAGGGAGGGTTTCGAGCTCACCCTGGGACCCCCCAGGATAGTGGTGAGCGATGTAGGCGGGGTGCCCCACGAGCCCGTGGAGCTGGCGGTCATAGACATCCCGGAGGAATATATCGGCGTAGTGACCGAGAAGCTCAGCTCCAGGCGGGGCCAGGTGGTCAGGTTGTCCAACCACGGGCAGGGCAGGGCCCGCCTGGAGGTGAAGGTGCCCACCCGCGGGCTCATAGGCTACAGGGGCCAGTTCATGACCGACACCAGGGGCACCGGGCTCCTGAACACCCTCAAGGTGGGGAGCGTCCCCTACCAGGGGCCCATCAAAGGCCGCTCCAACGGTGCCTTGGTGGCCGACAGGCGCGGGTCGGCCGTCACCTACGCCCTCTACCACCTGCAGCCCAGGGGGCAGATCTTCATAAGCCCGGGCGAGCCGGTCTACCCGGGGCTGGTCATCGGCGAGAACTCCAGGCCGGAGGATATCTGGGTGAACCCCTGCAAGGAGAAGAAGCTCACCAACATCAGGGCCAGCGGAAGCGACGAGGCCCTGAGGCTCACGCCGCCGAGGCGATTCTCCCTGGAGGACGCGATAGCCTACATGCGGGAAGACGAGGTCCTTGAGGTCACGCCCAAGTCGGTGCGCCTCAGAAAGCGGAAAAGCTCCCCGCACTGAGCCACCTGCCAATGGCCTTCCCATGGCCTCCCTGTGGCCTTCCCGGGGCCTTCCAAGGGCCTTCCAGGGGTCCTTTTCAAGGTGAGCCGCCAGTCGGGCTTTATGCTATAATACCCGGCGTAACCACTCGCCAGACTTCGCCCTGGCCGGGCCGCCAAAGCCGCTCCCCGGCGCGAACCCACCGCCCGGCCCGGCCGGGCCCGGCCCCCCGGGCAAGCTTCCCTAAGCGGCAGAAACCCCGAGAAAAGGCTAGGACATGACGGAATTCCTTACCGGCCTGATCGAAATCCCAATCAACTCGGCCCTGCTAGTGCTAGTCATAGTCGCCCTGTTCGTCGTGTACAAGCTCCAGGGGCGCAGGAACCTCGGTAGCGGCAAGGGGGATGCCATCCCCGGGAAACCCCAGGTGGACTCGGCCCAGGCCCTGGCCCTGGCCTATGTGGCCCAGGTCCGGTCCCAAGTCTTCGGGCCCCAGGCCCCGGGGCTTGCCGGCCAGGCCCCTCCCTTGAGCCCCAAGGAGGCCAAGGCTTTGGCCAAGAAGGAGGAAGAGGCGAGGAAGGCCGCGGCCAAGGCCAAGAAGGAGGCCTACAAGGTCGCGGAGAAGGCGGCCATGGAGGAGGCCAAGAGGCTCAAGGCCAAGCTGAAGAAGAACAAGGGCAAGGCCAAGCCGAAGAAGAACAAGGGCAAGGCCAAGACTGCCGCCCCGGAAGCCATCCAGGCGGCCCCGGCCGCGGACGATCCCACGGAAATACTCCCGGACAACGCCGTCCAGCAGGGCATCATTGAGGCCACGAGGCTGGAGGAGCCACCCTGGCCGGCCCGGCCGGGCCCGGCCCCCCGGGCAAGCTTCCCTACGCGGCAGAGGCAGAAACCCCGAGAAAAGGCTAGGACATGACGGAATTCCTTACCGGCCTGATCGAAAACCCAATCAACGCGGCCCTGCTAGCGCTAGTCATAGTCGCCCTGTTCGTCGTGTACAAGCTCCAGAGGCGCAGGAACCTCGGTAGCGGCAAGGGGGATGCCAAGCCAGGGGAAGCCATCCCCGGGAACCCCCAGGTGGACTCGGCCCAGGCCCAGGCCCTGGCCTATGTGGCCCAGGTCCAGTCCCAAGGCTTCGGGCCCCAGGCCTCGGGGCTCGCGGGCCAGGCCCCTCCCTTGAGCCCCAAGGAGGCCAAGGCTTTGGCCAAGAAGGAGGAAGAGGCGAGGAAGGCCGCGGCCAAGGCCGAGGCCAAGGCCAAGAAGGAGGCCGACAAGGCCGCGGAGAAGGCGGCCATGGAGGAGGCCAAGAGGCTCAAGGCCGAGCTGAAGAAGAACAAGGGCAAGGCCAAGACGGCCGCCCCGGAAGCCATCCAGGCGGCCCCGGCCGCGGACGATCCCACGGAAATACTCCCGGACAACGCCGTCCAGCAGGGCATCATTGAGGCCGCGAGGCTGGAGGAGCCCACCCTGGCCGGCCCGGCCCAGGAGGCCCGGGCCCTGTGGCAGGGCGCGTCCCAGGTCGCCCAGGGGGTGACCGAGCTCCCAGCCGTCCCGCAGTCGGCCCTTACGGCCGTGGATATCGCGGGCTTCGATCCCAAGGCGCCCCCGTTGGCCCCGCCGCCCCCGCGGCAGCCCCAGCAGCCGGCATTGGCCGTGCCCGTGCCCCCGCCCGCCCCGAGGATGGATCTCGCGATGGCGGCGGAGCCGGAAGGCGAGCCCGCGGCCGGGCCGCTCGCCCAGAGGACGCCCCAGGTCAGGGCCGTGGGGCTCAGGGCCGCGACGGGCATAGGCACCAAGACCGCGGCGGCGCTACCGCCGGAACCGGCGGTACCGCTCGCCGCGGCAGGGCCCACGCCCCAGCTGTCCGTAAGGACCAGGCCGGGAAGGGCTGGGGGTCCAGAGATCGCCGGCGAGACCCAGATGGCGACCCCCATCCAGATAGACCAGACCCAGCTGCCCCGGGCAGCCCCCGACGCACCGCAGCCCAAGAAGTCCGTGACCATCCAGGACCTCGACGTCAACTACGAGAAGCTGCCGTTCATGACCCCGCTGGAGATCGTCTACTACAAGCTTCTGCGCGGGGCCCTCAGGCAGTACCTGATATTCCCGAGGGTTTCCTCCGGCGCGGTGGTCAGGGCGCAGTCCCCCGACAAGGAGCACAAGAAGATAGCAGACAACATCCTGGCCGGCACCAGCCTGAGCTTCATAGTGTGCGACGTGCGGCTCAACGTGAGGGCCGTGGTCGAGGTGGTGGACGAGAACGAGGCCCCCACCAACAAGGAGAAGGCCAGGGACTACATCCTCAAGAAGGCCGGCTGCGTGCTGGTGCGCTTCTACAGCGGGGACAAGCCCCCGGACCCGGAGACCTTGCGGATGCGGGTTATAGGCTCGATATAGGCAACCACACTTTACAGCCACGGAGTTGATAGATGACAGAGTTCGAGGTAAACGACAGAAGGCTCGAGCCCAGGAACGGCGCCATAGAGGCGGAAGAGGCCAAGGCGGGGAAGCCCGGGACGGGGGAAGGGGGGCAGCCCAAGCCTGAGGCCAGGCAGGAGCCCAAGCAGGAGCCAAAGCCCGCGCCCAAGGCGGGGGATAAGGCGGAACCCGGCTCAGGCCCGCGGCAGCAGGGCAGCTGGGTGGGAGACGAGCCCGCGGCCTCCTTCGCTACCCTGGTGGTGGGGCTGGGCACATCCGCCCTCCTCAACATGGGCGAGACCTCCCACCCGGACCAGCACCCCCTGCCCAAGGATCTAAATGTGGCGAAGCACATCATAGACGTCATGGGCATGCTGCAGAAGAAGACCGAGGGGAACCTTACCGAGGACGAAAAGCAGCTCCTGTCATCATTCCTGTTCGAGCTGAGGATGAAGTTCGTGGAGATCCTGGACAAAGAGTCGAAGCAGGCGCAGGCGTCCCCCACGAAGCCCAAAGAACCATCCGAGGAACCGTCCAAGGAGCCGTCCCAAGAGCCGCCAAAGGAGCCGCCCCAGGAACCGCCCCAAGACCCGCCAAAGGAGCCGCCCCAAGAACCGCCCCAAGACCCGCCCAAGGGGTAGGCAGGAACCCTGAAATAATCGCCTAATTTTCCGGGAGTGGATCAAATTCCCCGGGAAATGCGGTAAAATCGTAAAACCCGTCCCGGCGTGACGGCCAGGGAATGGAAAACGACAGCCCACAGCCCGAACACCCAAGCCGTATCGAACCAAAGCCCAAGCGGGCCCCCTTGTCGTCGGCCTTTGAAAGGATTATTTAATGAGGAAAAACCTAAAGCGCAGCATCTTGGCCCTTTCCCTCGGGTTAGTAGTGGGCCTGGCTTTTATTTTCGCCCTGTCCGTGTCCGATCTGCGGGCCCAGGCCGCCCCGACCGAGTCCGCCCCGACCGAGACCGCCCCGGCACAGCCGCCCACCGTCCAGCCTCCGACCGTCCGGCCGCCGGCGGCGGAGCCACCCACGGTGCGCCCGCCGGCCGCCCCTCCCCAGTCGACTCAATCGGCGCCACCGTCCCCTTCCAACCAGAAGGTGAATGTCCCGGCCCCTGTCTCCAACGGCGAGGAGAAGATCCTCGCCCCGCTGCCGTCTCTCGCCCCCATGGTGAAGAAGGTTAAGCCCGCCATAGTCAACATCTTCACCGTGAAGGTGGTGAAGCTTAGGGGCGGCGGCAATTTCGGCGGGCCGGGTTTCAGGTTCAACCAGCCCAACGAGAACTTCAGATCGCCCGAAGAGGAGTTCTTCAACAACTTCTTCGGCTTCCCAGGCGCGCCCCCCAGGGAGTACAAGGAAAGGGCCCTTGGCTCGGGCTTCATCTTCGATCCGGCCGGCTACGTCATCACCAACAACCACGTGGTTGACGGGGCCGACGACATAAAGGTGAAGCTCGAGGACGGCCAGGAGATCCCGGCCAAGGTCATAGGCAAGGATCCCAAGACCGACATAGCCCTGCTGAAGCTTGACAAGCCGGGCACCTACCCCTACATCACCTTCGGCGACTCCGACAAGGTGGAGATAGGCGACTGGGTGGTTGCCGTCGGCAACCCCTACGGCCTTGAGCACACGGTAACCGCGGGCATCCTCTCGGCCAGGGGCAGGGCCATAGGCGCGGGCCCCTACGACGACTTCCTGCAGACCGACGCCTCCATCAACCCCGGGAACTCCGGGGGGCCGCTCCTGAACCTCCAGGGCGAGGTGGTGGGCATCAACACCATGATAGTCTACGGCGGGAACGGCATAGGCTTCGCAATCCCGTCCAGCATGGCCACCAAGATCGTGGACAAGCTCAAGACCGTGGGCCGGGTCGACCGCGGCTGGCTGGGGGTCATCATCCAAGAGGTGACGCCAGAGCTCGCCCAGTCCTTCGGCCTCAAGGAGCCAAGGGGAGCCCTGATAGGCACGGTGCAGCCCGACACGCCGGCCGCCCAGGCCGGGTTCAGGGAGGGCGACATAGTGCTCTCCTTCGACGGCAAGGACATCAAGCAGTTCCAGGATCTCTCCGCCTTCGTTGCCGACACCGACGTGGGCAAGGAAGTGAACGTGGTGGTCTTCCGCGACAAGCAGGATATAAACTTGAAGGTCAAGATAGGCCTCATGCCCGACTCCGGCCAGGCCATACCCGGCAGTGGCTCCTCGCCAGAGGAGATTGGCCTCCAGGTCCGCGAGCTCACGCCTGAACTCGCAAGATCCATGGGGGTCGACCCGGTAGGCGTGCTTGTCGAGAACGTGGCCCAGGATTCCGCCGCGGGCCAGGCAGGCATAAGGCCCAGGGACATCATATTGCGCATAGACAACAATAAGGTGAACTCTGTGGCCGACTTCCAGAGCGCCCTGCAGTCGCATACCAAGGGCGAGGCCTTCCTCTTCCAGCTCAGGCGGGGGGATGTGAGCATCTTCGTGTCATTCAGCCAGTAGTGAAAAGGGGGCTGCCCCCTTTATAGGCATAGCCAGTAAAAACGCCCGTGGGACAATCCATTCCGCGGGCGTTTTTTTGGGTGTATGCCCTGCGTTGATGGGCTACAGGCAATGACATGATGGGCCACGGCTCTGGCAAATTGCGTTTGGGTTGACTTTGCAAAAACGGAAAAGCGTTTTGACCACTTTTTAACAAAAGGCAGGTTATTTTGTTATTGAAAATTAGAGCAAATATTCGGTAATTATTGGCAATTTGATCATTTAAAATTGGGGTTTGTGGCATATGCCACTACGTTTGGGGGGCCGGAGGGAACACTATTGAGGCCAAAAAAATAAGCACTCTAGATGATAACGGTATTTAAAAAGAAAAGCATAAATGGAATTTGGGATTTTTGATGTTTTTGGTTTAGTCTGGTAACCATTTGATCATAAGGGTATCATCAGGGAATGTCATTACTAAACATAATATTCGCTAATTTTATGGCATCGGTGTTTGTCCTGCTGCAACCTGTCTCAGCCGTACTTAATGCGCACTCACAAAAGAGCCCAATGCCAAAGACGTTTATGCCTTACTCGGCCACCGACCCTAGGAAGGAGACAGGAAGGGGAGAAGAATCAGACGTTTTTCCCATATATTATGCTGAGGCAAAAGCCGTGGGATTAGATTGTTCAAAAAGCGAGGGGAGTAAAATCTATTTAAAGCCAATTCCCATTGCAGTCAGTCATTTCGATTCGATTAGTGTGATAAAGAACTCATCTGTCATGGAAAGGATATCAATGAAAGCATACCGAATCTAGGAACCGGCCTGAACATTGCCGTCCGATCACACCATCCACAGGACTATATTGTCGAACTTCTCAAATTAGGCGCGGATCCCAATGAGAAATTTGACAATGGCAAACCCTTGGCTGTGTTCGAGGCCGAGTATGATCATACGGAAACTGTCAAAAGTTTTGTAAAAGCCGGATTTGATGTAAAAACTTACGGCACAGATCTCATAAGTGCCGCAACCAAAAACCAAAACATTGAACTTTTTGAATTTCTCTTGGAATCTGGTGCAGCAATCGATAATAAGAATTCCACTACAACACCGCCTCTCATAGCTGCCGTGCGTTCATACGGAAAAGAAAAAGAATTAGTCACACTTCTTCTTAAGGCAGGATCCGATCCGAACGTTTTAGACCAAGAAGGCAATAATGCCCTAGCCTATCTGCCTTGGACTTCAGGCAACGATGAAATCGCCATTATTCTTTTGGAAGCCGGAACCTCAGCTACTCATCCAAGCATTATGAAAGCTCATAACGAGACGCTGATACATTTCTCCGTCAAGGCAAAAAGTCCCGAGCTTTATAATGCAGCCCGAAAAGCAGGGGTTTCCATAACAACTTTGGACTACTTTAATCATTCCCCACTTACTACGGCCGTGATTTACGGGGATCCTTGGTTTACAAGGGAGCTGATTGCAGCAGGTGTTCCGGTTCACAACAGAGACTTCTCCGAAAAAGATAGAGAAAATGTTGCTCCGAATATAAGGGAAAGAGCTGACGACATTCTGGCAATAGCAGTGGGAGATGGAAGAAATCTCGAAGTAGTGGAAATCCTGTTAAATGCCGGAGCAGGCATTGAGACCCACTCCGATAAATATAATGGGGGCACAGCCCTACATGCTGCGGTAGAAACAGTGCAGACCGACATGGCCGAGGCGCTTATCAAGGCGGGTGCAAAAGTCAATGCCAAGGATGATTTTAACCGCACCCCTCTTCATATTGCAGTAAATGTCAAAAACAAAGAACTGATAACTTTGCTCTTAAATAACGGGGCGGATGTAAATGCCTTAGACAAATTTAAAAACACACCTCTTCATGTTGCGGCAAATGCCAAAGACAAAGAAGTGATAATGGTGCTATTAAAGGCTGGAGCTGATGAAAATGCCAAAGATGGAAAAGGCATGAGACCAGTGGATTACCTTATGGGAGAAGGGGATACCGAGCTCAGGCTGCTCTTCAAATGAATGCGTGTTCCAAATTTCCATGCGGGGCGGCTTGGAGCGGCCGAGGGGTTTTCTGCGCAAAAGTTTGTGGATTTGGTTTTTCCGCCGCTTTGCCGCCCGGCGGAGTGCTTAGGGTGACTCCGGCTGGATCCTCCTGTGAGGCTATTGGGCCGGCTGCCGAGGAGAGGAGGCCCTTAGCCCTAAAGGGCCTGGGAGAGGCCCCTGGAGCGGCTGAGGGGGTTCTGCGTAAAAGTTTGTGGATTTGGGTTTTTCCATGCTATGCGCCCGGCGATAGGCCCAGCCCGGAGTTGATCCACTTGTGACGGGCCCGGCACAAAGGCCGGGGCCTCCCGGTCAGGAAAGTCAAGACTTGCGAGACCCGAAAAAGTGTCTTGCGGGTCAAAGGAAACCGCGTCTTTAAACAGCTCTAAAACAGCAAGCCTCCGGCATAGGCCCTGCACGAACGAGGTATCTTCCTCGGGCGGCGGGGGAGGTGCGCCTTGATGGCCGGTAGGGGCCAAACAGAGGCTGCCGGTTGGCAGGCAAACCGGCAACAAACATTGGGTTTACATTCCAAACACCATATCTCGGTGTTTTACTAGTCAATGATACCTTTTACTCTGTCAATATTATCGTAAACGGATATTATCTTTTCGTAAATAGGGAATGTGATGACTGTAGGGGCAGCCTTTCAGGTTGCCCTAAAACTCAAATCAGCAGAAAATTGCGTAATGCCCTCTGGCAGGGGATTTTCATGTCTTCAGAATACGCCTTAATCCCCAAAATATTTTAATTTATTTTTAATAAAGTAGTTTAAAATATTTTTATTTGGAATCTCAACGTGAAATGCTTCCAAAATTTCTTTTTGTTTTTTCGTTATTGGTTTTGGATAGTATCTATTATCACTATCTAAAAACGCTTGGAGTCTTGCTATTTGCCTTAACATTTTGCTGCATGTGTATTGTTTGTGTAACAAGGTATCTGATAACACACGATGTATGTGTGAGTTTAATATTAGTGCAATAAATGCTACAATTGATTTATTTGTAAATCTTCCGCTTCTTTCTGTAAATATATGATGCATGCCTAAGTTCTGCTTATATTCTTTATATGCTTTTTCAGCACAATCTTTATTTGCATATAAATCATAAGCTACTTGGGCATTTTTTATGTGATTGGAAATCAGTACTAGATAGCCAACATGTTTTAAAAATTTCTGGATTTCTTCTACGTTGTCTCTAATATGATACTTCGATTTTTTTGATTTGTTATGATCGACAATTAAAAATCTATTAAACATTTCGAGATCTTTTTTGGGCAGCTTATTATCCAAATATAAATCTCTTAATACTTTCATATCTTCTTTAAGATGGTTATCAGCTTGTAAACTTTTCATACAATCAACATATATGTGCGTATAAAGCTTGTATGAATCATCCCATGGTGTGAGCAGAGTTGTGCCTCTTATGATATCATGATTCGTATGAATTATGGATTCTGTTAATTCCATTATATTTCCGCTAATGATTTTATCAACGATTTTGGTCGCATATTTATCATGCGGTTGAACTGGAGACAAAAATCTGACTTTGGTCTTCGTAAGTAATTCTTTAATATTTTTTTTACTACAAAACCCTTTGTCAGTAACCAATAATATGTCAGAAGAACTCACTTTCGCTTCAAATTCATTAAGCACGCTTTGTATTGTTGACACATCATTTAGGCTTCCACTGTAAATTGTTTGGTAAATCGGTAATCTTGATTTTTCTCCATACAACAAGCACAAGTTTAACTCTTGCAATTCTGTGTCAGACTTAGCTTTTCCAAAATCAACAAGTTCGATATTTTTTGAAATTGCTGCTGTTGCGTCAAAGGCAAAATATGTTTGTTCTTTAATATACCCAGACCACATGTTAAAGAAATCGTTGTATTTTTCGTAGTCTATCCTAAGAAATAATTCATGAGATTTTTGAGATGACACATCTTTTAAAGGAAATGTGACATTTTCTTCAATAAAATCATCGCATTCCATTATTGTTTTGTTTTCAAATATAAGAAACGCTGCCATCGTAAATATTGTTTCCCAGTTGTCTGGAAAGCATTCTTTTAATGGCGTTAGTACCCCAATTAATCCTGCTAAATTGTAAAGAAAATAGCTAACTCCATAATTTACGGTATCACCTGGATATCTGCCAATTGGTTTAATCTTTGAATTATCATAAGTTCTTGACAAATCCGCACTAGGAAATCTGGTTTGGATTTTTTTCAAAAGTTCAGGGGAATCACTTAGATCCTCTAAAAAAGTCGCTGAAAAAATCGCTTTTCCGGATATTTGGTCGATTTTGCCGATTCTTCTCTTCTTGTTTACACTATACTTTAAGTTCCTATCCCATTTAGATTCCGATAGATATATGTACTTATAATTCCCCATGTTTTGTAATGTTATGGCTGTCATCATTATCCTTGTTCGTGGATATTTTTTCCCGCAAAAAAGAGCCACCATCGTATTTTTAGTATCAGTCATTGATTATAGGGCGTATTTTTTTAATAAAAATGACCTCTCTGTTAAAACGGGAGGCCATCTGTTTGGCATTTTGTTTTTCCCACAGTTCCATTATAAACGTGCGCCAGCCGCAATTTCCGATTGGTCTTGCAAGATAAGCATATCGTGGGTACGATTAAGCCCACAATAATAACCAAGCGGTACCTGTTTAGGTATTAAGGGATGACTTTTTGGAATGGGATAAAAGGGCTACTGGGGCTGGTTCAAGATCACGGTTTCGGCAATCTTTGGGGAAAAACCCAAGGTCCTTCCGATCTCTTTGAGCAGGTTCTTTTCAGGCTCGGATATGGAGCGCAGGAAGGAGAGCCTGTTTTCCAGGAGATAGTAGAACTGGTTTTGGGAGTCCCAAAGATCCACGTCCTTTAGGGTGGATTTGACAAGTTTCAGGAAGCTCGCGATCTCTTCCAGGAGCGTGGGCCTGCCCGGGCCGAATTTCAGCTGGCGGAAGAGGTTCCCGAGGTATTTCTCCGATGCCTCGGAGATTACCGGGCCGTTGCGGGTGGAGCCCCCCGTGTCGAGGCTCAGAAGGCCCTTGAGCTGGTCTATGTCAATGGGCCTGCCGTCGGCCATGGGCTTCAGGATGTGGGCCAGCTCGTTTTCGGCCATGACCCGGAAGACGAAGGCGTCCATCCAGTCCCAGGCCTTGGACTTGAGGCTGTAGCCCACGAGAGCGTCCTTGTAGTTGTTGAAGGCCTTGGAGGTGTAGGCCAATAGATCCTCGAAGAAGTCCTTGAGCAGGTGGGTGAGTATGTCCTCCCTCGCCCCTGGCCACAGGGTGTCCAGTGTGAACCTCGCGGCCCCCGGGAATAGGTCGTCAAGCCCCTTTCTCAGGGCCTTGACGCCGCTTTCCAGAAACAGCCTGCGGGCCTTGGCGAAGTTGTCGTCACCTGCCTCGGGGACGACGATGTCCAGCTTGGGCCCGTTGTCTGCGAGCACCAGGACGGATTTCTCCCTTGTCGCCTTGAGGCGGATCTCCGTGAACTCGGCCTTGCCGGTGAGTATCTGGGGCAGCTCGTCGCCCCTTACGAGGAACACCCGTTCGGAGCTCTCGTTCTTGACCTTGATGTAGCGGCACTCCTTTAGCGCGTTGGGCGTCTTCATGGCGAGGGCCGCGCCCCACTGCCCGGCCGTCTGGCTGGCGTTGAGGTTGGTGCCTTCGACCTCGTCGACCCAGATGTCCTCGCCCGTCGCGTAGTTGCGGTCGTTGGGTATGGCCTTGCGCAGGTAGCCAAGGAGCCCCAGGGTAAGATCGATTGGGGTGTGCTTCTGGCAGAGCTCTATGGCCCTCGCGGCGTAGCGCATGTTCTGGATGGGCTCGAGGCCGGCAAGGTCGTCGAAGAACCAGGCGCAGCTGGTGAACATGTACATGGCCATGAGCTGGGACTCCATGAGCTCAAGGGCCTTGGTCCTGGCCTCCAGGTCGGAGGCGTGCGCGAGGGTGTGCCTGTCCAGAAAGTCGGTCTGGGCGTCTGGGACGTATTCGGAGAGAAGGACGTCTATGTAGGCGTCCCTCGCGGCCCAGGGGTCCTGGAAGAGCCCCTGGCTCTCCCGCTCGAAGATGCCTATGAGCTGGTCCCGGAGCCAGTCGAGCCCGTCCCTTAGCGGGGTCCTCCATTTCTGGTTCCAGGCGGGGTCGCCGCCGGTGTGGCAGCCGCAGTCCGACCTCCAGCGCTCGATGCCGTGGGCGCAGCTCCAGGAGCTGTCCTCCACTATCCTCGCCTCCTTGGTGGGCGGGAAAAGCGACAGGAACTCGCCGTAGTTGGTGAGGGCGATGGCATCCTCCGGGACGGGGTCTCCCGGCTTGCCCTGGGGGCGGGCAAGGGAGTCCAAAAGCCAGGCCAGGGCCATCTCGCCGAAATGGAAGTGATGGCCGTAGCTCTCGCCGTCGGTCGCGAGGTTGACCAAGACCGGGCCCTCCTTGGGGGCCCCGAAGGCCTGGAGGACCCTTTCGCTGAAGGCGGCCCCGTCCCTCAGGAGGTTCTCGAAGGCCACGGCCCTGGATACCTGCCCGTCGTAGACGAAGACGTCGATGTGGTCGTCCGGGCCGTCCCCCCAGAAGACCCGGTAGGGCTCCCTGGGGTCGACCTGGGAGCCGAGCTTCTGGAAGGGGCCCTCGCCCCGGGCCCCGCCCGGGGCGAGCGGGCGAACCGCGTCCACCTGGTTCTGGGCGAGGATGGTGAACTTTATGTGGTGCCTCGCGAGAACGGACAGGGACTCGGTGTCGACGGCGGTCTCCGCCAGCCACATGCCCTCCGGCGGCCTCTGGAAGGTGTGCTCGAAGAAGCGCCTCCCCCAGACCACCTGGGTAACCTTGTCCCGGTGGTTCGCGAGCGGCAGGATCATGTGGTTGAAGACCTGGGCGATGGCAGGGCCGTGCCCCCCGTGGGCGGGGCAGGCGGCCTTGTCGGCCGCCACTATGCGGTCGTAGGTCTCCCGGTCGCCCTCCTTGAGCCAAAGAAGGAGAGTGGGCCCCACGTTGAAGGAGATGTGCTCGAAGTTGTTTATGATCTTCACTATCAGCCCGTCGTCGCCGAGGATCCTCGCGACCGTGTTGGGCGAGTAGCACTCCCTGGAGATGCGCTGGTTCCAGTTGGCGAAGGGGGCGGCCGATAGCTGGATCGGTATGGAGCCGCTCCAGGGGTTGCTGCGGGGCGGCTGGTAGAAGTGGCCGTGTATTATCAGGTAGCGTGAGCTTTGCACTTTGGGTAAGCCTTTCCCGAACAGGCCCTCAGGCCCTTGCCCCGGTGAGCCCCAGGATCAGGTTGAGGTAGGCCATGGCGGAGGTCTTCCAGGAGAAGTCCTCCAGCATGTTGCTTCTCGACATGTGGTGGAAGTCGTCCTTGCGCTGGTAGAGCTCGGTGGCCCTGCGCACGGCCCTGAACAGGGCCTTCTGGTTGAAGGCCGCGAACTTGAAGCCCGAGTCCCAGCGGCCCTCCGGGTTCCGGCCCGCGAAGTCGCGCACGGTGTCGTTGAGGCCGCCCGTGGCCCTGACCACGGGGATGGAGCCGTAGCGGAAGGCGAAGAGCTGGGTGAGGCCGCAGGGCTCGTACATGGAGGGGACCAGGACGAAGTCGGCCGCGGCTATTATCTGGTGGGACAATGGCACGTTGTAGTCCAGCTTAAGCCACATGTCCTCGGGGTGCTCCTTCGCGATCGCAAGCAGCTGGTCCTGGAACCAGGGATCCCCGGTGCCCAGGACCGCGAGCCTCACGCCCAGGTTGAAGATGTCGGCCGCGGCCTCTATCAGCAGGGACACCCCCTTTTGGGTGGTTAGCCTGCTGACCATGACGAAGAGGGGCAGATCGGGCTTCACGGGCAGGTCCGCGTAGGTGAGGAAGGCCTCCTTGCACCTGCGTTTACCCGACATGTCGTCCGGGCTGTAGTCGTGGGGCAGGTGGGGGTCGGTAGCTGGGTTCCAGGTGACGGTGTCCACCCCGTTGAGTATCCCGTGGAGCTTGTAGGAGTGCTCCCTCAGCAGCCCGTCCAGGCCGTTCCCGAACTCGGGCGTCTGGATCTCCTTCGCGTAGGTGGGCGAGACGGTGACCAAAGAGTCGCTGTAGACGATCCCCGCCTTGAGGAAGCTTATGCTTCCGTAGTACTCCAGCCCGTCCACCCCGAAATAGCTGTCCGGGAGCCCGATCTCGGCCTTGGCCGTGGCAGGGGCGATCCCCAGGAAGCCCTGGTTGTGGATTATGAAGAGCCCCTTGGGGGCCCCGGGCCCCAGCTCCCTGAGGTAGGGCATGACCAGCCCCGTCTGCCAGTCGTTCCCGATGACTACGTCCGGCACCCCGCCATCCAGGTGGGGTAGGGCCGCGATCACCGCCTTGGAGAAGAAGGCGAATCGGGAGGGGTTGTCAGGGTAGGGCTCCTTGTCCTGCTCGTAGAGCCCGGCCCGGTTGAAATAGGGGTCGTGGTGGACCATGTAGACCGGGACGTCCTTGGAGAGCCGCGCCTTGAGGAGCCTGAAGTCCGTCTTGTAGGCCCCCTCGCCGCAGCTGAGGTCCAAGCCAGTGTCCTCCCAGCCGCCCTTCTTCAGGGCCTGGCCGTAGGCGGGCATGATTACCGAGCACTCCGCCCCCAGCTCCGAGAGCGCGAGCGGGAGGCTGCCCGCCACCTCCGCGAGCCCCCCGGTCTGGGCAAGGGGGGACACCTCGGACGCGGCTAGCAGGACTTTGATTTTTTTCGGCATGGGTGGCCCTTTTCATGGGGGCGGGCCCGGCCCGGGGCTAGGTGGGCGGGCGCACGGATTTCCCAAAATTTTGGCTGTCCAGGGCACGATCCCGCCAGCTCCCGGGGTCTCGGGCTTCCGGGGATGGGGTCATCGGCCCTTGGCTTGATATGCTTATGCTTTCTACCCGTGGCTGTCCGCAGGGCTTCAATCGCGGGGGCGCTTGCGGCCGGGGGACAAAAAAAGTTTATGGCAATTCCCCCTGGCTTTCAAGCCCAAATTTGGGAATCAGGCCCGCCACCAGTAAAAACCCTTGCGCCGGCCGGTGTTGCGGGGGCTTGGAAATTTGCAATCCAAAGGGCCGCGCCTTTGCGGGCACGCCCCGAGGGACGGGCGAAATTGGAAGGGTTGGGCGGATTGGCCCCTTGCGGGCCTTTGGGTTATCGGGGATTATTAGGGATTATAGGGGATTATTGGAAATTCAGGGGGAATCTGGCTCATTGCAGTGAAATCCGGGTTCTTGGGGAAAAGTCCGGGCGTAAGCTCGCATTTTTGGCGGAAGCCGCGGCCGGGCTAAAAAAGACGGAAAAAAGACGGAAAAAATTTGGAAAAAAGACGGGAAAAAGACCGGAAAATGACGGAAAAAAATGGCAAGAAATGTCAAGAAAATGGCAAAAAATGGCAAAAAATGGCAAGAAAGAGGCAAGAAAAAGGCACAAAAATGACAAGAACTAAATATGCAATCTTATATGTTATATATTAAAATTATAATATTATATTTCTTTAGTATATTATAAAATTTATATAATATTGTTATTTTTATGATATTAAGTTAAAGTTGAGTGTGAGTTTTGCCAGTGCCACTGTCGGATCCCCCAGGCCCTGGGCACGGGCCCCAGGGCCGCTCCCTTGCAAAAGGTGCCCCAAGAAACTAAAATGCATGGGCCAAGCTCTGATCAGGTAAATAACATGGGGATGGGCGGAATGACATATGCCGACTGAAGAACGGCCGAAGAACTTCATAAGGACCTTCATCGACGAGGATCTCGAGCGGGGCAGGTACACCAAGGTTGCTACCAGGTTCCCGCCCGAGCCCAACGGCTACCTGCACATAGGCCACGCCAAGAGCATCTGCCTCAACTTCGGCCTGGCCGCGGACTACGGCGGTCACACCAACCTCCGTTTCGACGACACGAACCCGGCCAAGGAGGAGGTGGAGTACGTGGACTCCATCATGGAGGACGTGCGCTGGCTGGGCTTCGACTGGGGCGGCAAGGCGTTTTACGCCTCCGACTACTTCGAGAGGCTCTACGAGTGCGCGGAGGAGCTCATCCGGAAGGGTTTTGCCTACGTGTGCGAGCTCTCCGCCGAGGAGGTGAGGGCCTACAGGGGCACGCTCACCCAGCCCGGCCGGGACAGCCCCTGGCGGAACCGGCCGGTGGACGAGAACCTCGACCAGTTCAGGCGCATGCGGGCCGGGGAGTTCGACGAGGGCAAGAAGTTCCTGAGGGCGAGGATCGACATGGCCTCCCCCAACCTCAACATGAGGGACCCGGCCATCTACCGCATCAAGAAGGCGGCCCACCACCGCACGGGGGAGAAGTGGCTCATCTACCCCATGTACGACTACGCCCACTGCGTCTCCGACGCGATAGAGGGCATAAGCCACTCCATCTGCACCCTGGAGTTCGAGGACCACAGGCCGCTCTACGACTGGTTCCTGGAGGTCCTGGACTGGCCCCAGCCCAGGCCCCGGCAGATAGAGTTCGCGAGGCTCAACCTGGAGTACGCCATGATGAGCAAGCGCAAGCTGCTCCAGCTGGTGGGGGACAACCTGGTGGACGGCTGGGACGACCCGAGGCTCCCCACGATAGCGGCCATCCGCCGCCGGGGCTTCACCCCCTCCTCCATCCGGCTCTTCTGCGAGCGCATAGGGGTCGCCAAGAACGACAGCTGGATAGAGATGGGCTGGCTGGAGAGGGCGGCGAGAGACGACCTGAACCCCTCCGTGAGGCGCGCCATGGCCGTCCTCGACCCGGTCAAGGTGGTGGTGGAGAACATCCCGGAGGGGGAGGAAAGGCGGATCGAGGCGACCTACTTCCCCGACGACCCGGGCCGCTTCGGGGCGAGGGAGCTCTTCATGACCCGGGAGGTCCTTATCGACCGGGAGGATTTCATGGCCGAGCCCACCGAGGGCTTCTTCAGGCTGGTGCCCGGGGGGGAGGTGCGCCTGCGCTGGTCGTGCTACATTAGGTGCGTGGGCTTCGAGGCGGGCCCGGACGGCAAGGTCACCCTCATAAGGTGCCTCGCCTCCGAGGAGCCGCAGCTCCCGGCCAAGAAGGGCCGCAGGCCCAACATTATCCACTGGGTCTCGGCCACCCGCTCCCAGCCGGCCGTGGTGCGGCTCTACGACAGGCTTTTCAGCGTGCCGAGGCCCACGGGCGACCTGAGCGCCGAGCTCAACCCGCACTCCCTGATACTCAGGGAGCACGCGAGGCTGGAGCCGGCCCTGGCCGCGGCCGCCCCGTGGGACCGCTTCCAGTTCGAGCGGCTGGGCTACTTCATGCGGGACCCGGTGGAGGGGACCGGCCCGGGCGAGGTGCCGGTCTTCAACCGCATAGTTACCCTAAAGGACGGCTTCGCCAAGGAGGCGAGAAAGGCAAAGGCCTGAGCCCAGCCCAAGGGCCCAAGGACCAAGAAAGAGGAGAAACGGCATTGGCCTTCCTGGACGCTTTTTTCAAGTTCATGCACGACGTGGGGGCGTCGGACCTGCACCTTTCCTCGGGGAACCAGCCACTTCTGCGGGTGAAGGGCCGGATTGAGAAGATAAAGTACAAGGTGCTGGAGAACGCGGAGCTCAAGAAGATGCTCTACGAGATAGCCCCGGAGGAAAAGGTCAAGGTCTTCGAGGAGACCGGCGACGTGGACTTCGGCTACGAGATCCCCAACATCGCGAGGTACAGGGCCAACTTCTTCGTGCAGAAATGGGGCGTGGGGGCGGTGTTCAGGGAGATCCCCACCGTCATCCCCACGGTCGAGCAGCTGGGGCTCTCGCCCGTCATAAGCAGGCTCGCTACCCTCCCCAAGGGCCTTGTGCTGGTGACTGGCCCCACCGGGAGCGGCAAGTCCACCACCATGGCGACCATCATAGACCACGCCAACCGCTCCCGCCACGACCACATACTGACAATAGAGGATCCGATAGAGTTCGTGCACCACAGCATCAACTGCGTGGTAAACCACCGGGAGGTCCACACCCACACCAGATCGTTCGCGAGCGCCTTAAGGGGCGCCCTCCGCGAGGACCCCGACATCATCATGGTGGGCGAGATGAGGGACCTTGAGACCATCGCGCTCGCCCTTGAGGCCGCAAACACCGGGCACCTGGTGATGGGGACCCTCCACACGACCTCCGCCGCCAGCACGGTCGACCGCGTCATAGACATATTCCCCGCGAGCGAGCAGCCCCAGATAAGGACCTCCCTTGCCGACGCCCTCAGGGCCATAGTCGCCCAGTCCCTTTTCAGGAGGGTGGACAAATCCGGGAGGGTGGCGGCCCAGGAGATACTCCTCGCGACCCCCGCGGTCAGGAACCTCATAAGGGAGGGGAAGATCCACCAGATAGCGACCACTATTCAGACAGGCCGCAAGTTCGGCATGCAGAGCATGGACGACGCGATACTCGACCACCTGCTCGCAGGCCGCATCTCGCCCAACGACGCATACAACTTCTGCGCGGACAAGTCGAAGTTCCGCCAGTACCTGACAGCCCCGCCAGAGGACTTCACGGATGCCTGAACCATGCTTCACCTGTTCCACTTAGAGTTCATACTGGACAAGCTGATGAATGCGGCCCCGGAGGTCTCGGACATCAACATGACCGTGGGCCATCCCATCCAGGTGGAGTCGGGGGGCCAGCTGCTCCCGGTCTACTTCGAGCCCGAGATAAGGTCGCTCACCCCCTTCCAGACCGAGACCCTGGCCCTGAGCCTGCTCAGGGGGAACCGGCACCTCATCTCCACGCTTCTGGACACCGGGGCCTGCGACCTGTCCTTCAACCTGGAGAACAAGGCCCGCTTCAGGGTCAACATCTTCTCCCAGCAGGGCCGCTACAGCATAGTCATGCGCAAGCTGGAGAACTACATCCGTTCCATAGAGGACCTGGGCCTCCCGGACATCTTCCACGATCTCGCGAAGACCAAGAACGGGATCATACTTGTGACCGGGGCCACCGGCACGGGCAAGACCACCACCCTCGCGTCCATCCTGGACGAGATAAACAGCACCCAGTCCATCCACGTGGTGACCTTGGAGGACCCCGTGGAGTTCATCCACTCGGCCAAGATGTCCACCTTCAACCAAAGGGAGCTGGGGATGGACTTCAGGAACTTCTCCGAGGGCCTGCGCTCGGCCCTGCGCCAGGCCCCCAAGGTGATACTGGTGGGCGAGATGCGCGACCGGGAGACGGTCGAGATGGCCCTTTCCGCCGCGGAGACCGGGCACCTTGTCTTCTCCTCGCTCCACACGGTCGACGCGGGGAGCACCATCAACCGCGTGGTGGGCCTGTTCGACTCCGACGAGGAGAAGCTAATAAGGGTAAGGCTTGCCGACACCCTCCGCTGGGTCGTGTCCCAAAGGCTGCTCCCCAAGATGGGGGGCGGCAGGGTGGCGGCGCTCGAGATCATGGGCATGACGCTGTTGATAAAGGACATCATCACGAACGGCGAGTCCCCGGACAAGACCTTCTACGGGGCGATTGAGAACATGCGGCCCTTGGGCTTCCAGACCTTCGACCAGCACATCCTGGACCTCTACGCGGACAAGGTCGTGAACGAGGAGGTGGCCCTCACCTTCAGCTCCAAGAAGTCCGTTGTGTCAAGGGGCATCGACACCATAAAGGCCGCCTCGGGCGAGTCCATCTACAGCGTCATGGGCCTCGAGCTTGAGTCCGACGACCAGGGGCCGGGGATGGACATCCTGGAGCCGCAGGAGGAACAGCCCCCGCCGCCCGATCCCAGAAAGGAGCAGGCCGCCCCGGCCATCCGCAACCCCCCCCAGCTAGGCTCGGTGAACATCCGCTCCTCAAGGTGAGCGAAGGGCACAGGTGACCCATGCAACTCGAGTGCGTGTTCTGCAACAAGAGGCTGAACATCCCGCCCACGGCCAAGCTGCCCGTGGGCAAGCCCTTCACCTTCACCTGCCCGGCCTGCGGCCGCAAGAACACGGTGACCTTGGACCAGGACGCCGCCCAGGGGCCGGCCGGCGCGCCCATGCCGAACGCCCCCGACCAGCAGGCGATGGGTAACCCGATGGGGGAGCAGCCCTTTGGCGGGCCCGCGCCGCAGGGGCCCCCCATGGGCCCCGGCGGGGGCGGCCACAGGCCGCCCGGGGACACCTCCTTCAGGGAGGCCGGCCCCCCGACCCCGGGCTACAGCGTGGCCGAGGCCCAGAGGCTCCTGGAGCTGAACGACCTGACGGCGGAGGCCGAAAAGCCCGCCCTAATCATATTCGACAAGGAGGAAGTCCAGGATTTCCTGAACGAGAAGCTGACCTCAATGGGCTACAGGGTGATACTGGCCCTTAACGTCCGGGACGCCGCGAAGCAGCTGAAGTTCGGGCGTTTCAAGGTGGTGCTGCTCCAGGAGGACTACTACGGGGCCACCCTGCGGTCCAACCAGCTCCTGAAGGCTCTCACAACCCTTGAGCTCTCCGTGCGGCGCAAGATGTTCATAGGCTTGGTCGGCCCGAATTTCACGTCCTTGGACGATCTGATGGCATTCAGCCTCTCCATGGACACAGTCATAAACAGTAACGATCTTGACGACATAGAGCGCATCCTGATAAGCGCCACCGGCCACGTCTCCAAGTTCTTCGCGACCTACGACGAGCTGCGCCTCGCTCGGGGTGTCGATTAGCTGTCCCCACACCATGACATCGGTATCGCCCGATTGCCTTGCCCCCTGCTTGGCAAAAATCCCTTGTCCGCATGCGCCGCACCCTGCGGGCTGGAAAATAAAAAAGGGGGCAAAAATTACAATCGGTAAATCACT
The DNA here is from genome assembly GCA_031278475.1 of Deltaproteobacteria bacterium. Lineage (GTDB taxonomy): Bacteria > Desulfobacterota > Desulfarculia > Adiutricales > Adiutricaceae > JAISMF01. The sequence continues at coordinate 2,650 of JAITKK010000064.1, read as the reverse complement.
TTAAACCATAAAACACAATAATTGGCCATGGCAAGTCACAATAATCAACAAGAACAAAAAATTCCGGAAGAAATGACTTTAAACAATCGGAATAAATAAAAGATAATTGCCGCAAGGCACACTGCCGTGCGGACTCATCCACAGGTAAAGCCCCAGAGCCCCCCACCACGGAAAAGCCCACTTCGTGGGCGCGCATAGCGAACCCCACACGATATCCCCGATGAGTTCAGAGAACACGCTAAGGACATACTCCGCATACTCCGGCCTGAAAAACGCCTCCGCCGCCTGGAGGCTGCTCACCGCCAGGACCGGGCCAGCCGTGCTCGCCATACTAAAGACGCACATGTTCGACAACAAGGACGTGAGGATGCTGAGGGGCGCGGCCCTGGAAGAGCGCCTGAGGGGGGAGCTGGAGCTTCTTATCAGGGAGCCGCAGGACATCCCCAGGACCGCCAGGTCCTACATAGAAGAGTGGGTGGACAAGGGCTACCTCATGAGCGAGTACCTGGAGGGCGACGATGAGGAGCGCCTTTGGCTCAGCGCCTCGGCGATTGACGCCATACGCTTCGTGGAGGGAATCGCCAACCCGCGCTCAAGCGTCACCGAGAGCAGGCTCGCGATTTTCATCCAGGCCTTGGACAATCTGTCCGTGGACACGGACAAGGACGTCGCCAGAAGGCTTGAGAGGCTCAATGCGGAGCGGGAGCGCTTGGACGGGGAGATAGCCCGGCTCGAAGGGGGGGTCGCCCCTATCCTCGAGGATTGGAAGGCCATCGAGCGCACCAGGGAGATAATCGCACTGGGCTCGGCCCTGGCCGAGGATTTCGGGAGGGTCCAGGAGCAGCACAAGGCGCTGGATCGAAACCTCAGGGCGAGGCTGATCGAAAGCACGGAGGGCCGCAGCAAGGCCTTGGACGACGCCTTCGGGGAGCTTGACGAGATACACGATTCCCAGCCGGGGAGGACCTTCGCCGCCTTCCACGCCCTTTTGACCGATCCGGCCCAGCATCACGCCCTTGAGAGGTCCATGGAGGCCATTTACCAGGCCGCGTTCTTTTCCGAGCTCCACCCGGGCGAGCGCCAATTCCTCAAGGACATCCTGGATATCCTAATCGCCCATTCGCTGGCGTTGAACAAGATAACCAGCGGCCTGAGCCAGAGCCTGCGGAAACTGGTCGAAAGCCGGGACTTCAAGCAGCGCTCGCAGATGGCCTCCTTGCTGGCGACCGCCATCGAGTGCGCGGGCAAGCTGTCCCGCCACGTAAACGTCACCAAGACCCTGGACTTCCACATGGTCCTGCCCATCGCGGACGTGAGCTCCGTAAGCAGGATTCAGGTAAGGGACTGGGAGGACTCCGAGCCGCCCGGGCCCATGCGCAGGGCCGAGGGGGAGGACATCGACATCGGGCTGGTCCTTCTCGCCATAGACGCGGACGAGATAGACCTCGAGACGCTCAAGGCCAACATACTAAGCGTGCTGGCGCTTCTTCCGAAGGCGTCGATTGGGGACGTTCTGTACCATTTTCCGGCAACCGAGGGCCTGGGGAGCGTTGTGGGCCTCATCCATCTCGCCGTGCGCCACGGCGAAAGGGGGACCGGGAGGGAGACCGTTAGCTGGCGTGGCGCGGACGATGTCCACAGGAGCGCCGGGATAGACAAATGGTTCTTCAGCAGGGAGTTTGCGGATGACATTTCGGTTTGACGACGAAACGGGTGATTCTGGCCAGCCCGAGGGGGACTGGGGCGAGGAAGACCTGGAAGGGTACCTGGATGGGACCGGGGACCCTCCCGTCTTGGACGGCCCCAACGCCGGGTCCCTCTTCCCGGAGGACAAGGGCAGCTACCCCGTGGCCACGAGGAGGCTGCTTACGAGGCTCCTGAAGGGACCCTACATCGACGGGCGCGCCCAGGAGGATCTCTGGGCCACCCTCTTAAGCGAGGAGGAGCTTGTGAAGGCTTGGCTGGGCCAGGTGTTCCTCGGCCTGGTAATCGATCTTGAGTCGAAGACCGCCTTCACGGTGCAATTGGACGTATCCGGGTTTTCGGTCCCGGTGCTCCTGCGCCGCCAAAGACTGAGCCTTATCGACTCGGTGCTGCTTCTCTTTCTCAGGGAGAGGCTCATCAAGTCGTCGCTCTTGGGCGAGAGGGCGGTGGTTACCGATGACGAAATGCACGGCTGGCTCGATGCCTTCAACCTCAGGAACCCGCACGACAGCTCAGGCTTCAGAAAGAAGACGGAGACGGCCATAAGCAAGATCTTCAAGCGCTTCGCGCTTTTGAAAAAGCTCCCCAAGGCCTCGGGCCGCTATGAGATATCCCCCGTGGTGCGGCTGATACTGCAACCGGAGGACGTTCGGGCACTGAAGGAAAACTTCCAGAGCATGCTCGACGAGCACGGGCTTGGAGAGCTGCCCGAATCCATGGAAGAGGAAACCCAAGCCCCTCCGTCCGAGCCCCAGGGCCCGTTCGTGGAGCCTGAGGAGGGTTTCGAGCATATCGGCGCCGCTTTCCAGACCGAGACGTTCGGCTACGACGGGACCGAGGATGACGCCCTGGGAGAGGATGACTACGGCGACGAGGATAGCGAGGATGGCGATGATGACGATCTTGATGATTATCTTGAGGATCCTGACGATGACCTGGACGATGA
>JAITKK010000188.1 GCA_031278475.1 Deltaproteobacteria bacterium | reverse complement strand
GGATATTGGGGAGTGCTGGTTCGGATGAGGCTTTCTTTGCGGCATTTCCGGGAGTGAACTTGACAAGCGTCTTGAATCGCTTTATAAACTAATACCGCCCTATTCCTTTTGACCGGGATTTTGCCTTTGTAATCGCCTAAATCGCTATACCTTGTTCCCTGCATTGCCGGGGACGCGCCCAGAGGGGACGCGGCCCCTAGGAGACCGAATGGAAGAGGCCAGACCCGCAAGACCCCGCACCCCGCTGCCCGGCCAGCGGGAGATACCACCCTACCAGCGCATGGCCGAGCTCATCCGCGGCAGGATCATGGACGGGGTCTACAAGGCCGGTGGCCGCATACCATCGGAGACGGCCCTTGCCAAGAGCACGGGGCTGTCCCCGCTGACGGTCAGGAAGGCCTTGGGCATACTCGTGGACGAGGGGCTCTTGGAGCGTTTCACGGGCAAGGGCACCTACGTGACCGAGCTCAACTACCGCAAGGCCCTCTTCTCCATAGACGGGCTCGACGACCGGGTCAGCTCCAAGGAAATGGCGACCCGCATAATACAGGCCGAGGTCCGCAGGGCCTCGGCCGAGACGGCCGAGCGGCTCGCCATAAAGCCCGGGGTGCCGCTGTGGTACATCAAGCGCAGCATCCGCATAGGCGACGGGCCCCCCTTCCTGCTCCAGGAGGGCTACGTGATCCTTGACCCGTACCGCCCGGTGGTGGAGGCGGAGCTCGCGACGACCTACCTTACCGGCCTCTTCTCCGGAGGGGGGCAGGGTTTGGTCAAGACCGCCAGGATGTGGGTGAGGCCGCTCTCCCTTGCAAGGGAGGATGCCCAGCTCCTGGGCGTCCAGGAGGGGGCTGCCGGCTTCAGGATGGAGTACGCCTTCCATGACTCCCAGGGGGCGCCCATCGCGACCGGCTCCTTCATCTCGCCGGAGGACGGGTTCACCCTCATCTCGACACTGGGCATCCCGCTCAACGGGAAGAACGGAAGATGAGCGGGCCGGAGCGTCTTTTCCGGGAGCTGGACAGGTCCATGGTCGCCTTGGACGAGGGCGCCACCATGGATGCGGTCTCAGGGCTTCTGGCCGAGAACGTCCCCCCCAAGGAGCTTATAGACTCCCTCAACCAGAGCATGCTGACCGTCACCAAGATGTTCCAGGACGGCACCTATTACATGTCCGGCCTTCTCCTCGCGAACGAGATCATGCGGGTGGCCATGGAGCGGCTCATACCGCTTGTGCTTAAGTCCGGCGGGAACGAGAAGAGGGGTCTTGTGCTCTTGGGCACCATGGAGGGCGACATCCACGAGCTGGGGAAGAACATGGCCACCTGGTTCCTGAGGGCCGACGGCTTCGAGGTGGTGGACCTGGGCGTGGACATACCGCCTAGGGTCTTCCTCAGGGAGATCCTCCAGAGGGAGCCTGACGTCGTGGGTGTGTCCCTGCTCATGGCCGAAAGCGTCCCCCTGGTCAGGAAGCTCGCGGGCCTCGTTCGGGACGTCTACACCGACAGCCCGCCGCCGCCCTTATTCGTGGGCTGCGGCTTCCTGAAGCCCAACGGGGACAACCCCGATTACAAAGAAGGGGAAGCCCAGGCGCTCTTGGGTGTGGAGCACGTGGTGAACGACGCCTTCGACACCGTGGAGCTCTGCCGCACCTTGGTGAAAAAAAGAAGGCGCGACCAATAGGCCAGGAAATCTTGGGCGCATTAGGCGCCCTTGCGCCCAAGCGTGTCATCCCCAACACAAAGGCATCCGTTTCCCTCCCAATCCCTCCCAATCCCCCCCAATCCCTAAATCCAAGACCGCAAACCCCGCCCAAGGCTCCCGGCCACCCTTTCCCTTGTCCAAATAGGTCCAAGGCCGCTTGTAACCGCAAGAGGCCGCGAGACTCTATTTCCCCCAAAGCCCCGCAATCACTTTCCCCAACAAGCCCCGCAATACCTTTCCCCAACAAAGCCCCATAATCATCGACATTTCCGCCAAGCTGCCGATTTTTCACTGAATCGAGTGCCCCCAAAACCCGGGTCCCCCAAACCAAGCCTCCCCGGATTAGGCTTTCCCCGAAGCCGCCAAAAAAGGATGCCAGGGCTTTTGGAATGGGGTGGGTGGGCGAAAACCCCATTCCCGGGCGCTTTTGTCCGGACACCCTTTGCTTTCCAAAAAAACACACAAATATGTGGGAAAGCACATTTTCGCGCAATACGGATTTGTCGGAAACAAAGAGGCCCAAGCATTCCCAAAGCGGGACGCCCCAGGGTGGCGGCGCCCCGCAAGGGGCGCCTTTTGTCGGTTCCCGGGGCGCTTCCGGGCCCGCGGCTGGCGATCCTTTGCCTTAAGGGCTGGATGGGCGCGGAAATGGCACGGTTGGGGACGAAAGCCCAATGGCGCCTTTGGCGCGATCAGGGGCTTCTTTCCATTCCCCGGGGCCCGGGTTCGGGGCTTCGGTCGGGCATATCCGCTTTTCCGTGGGTGACTTGGGCCAATTATGGTATTTAAAATCTTATAATTAGTATTAATTAACAATTAATAGATAGTATAATAGGTATTCTAACAGTTTAATAGCATGCTAATTAGCTTGGCATAGCGTTTGCTTTTTTAGCTTGCGTCAAGCTTCCCCCATCCTCCGGGGGCGCCTTCAGGACTCGCGATAACGCCTAAGCCCCTCGTTTTTGACCCAAGGGCCCAATCGGGCCCGTCCAAATACCTAAAAAATACAAAAACCCTTGGAGGGATTCGAACATGGATCGTCGTGATTTCCTGAAGAAAGCAGGCATTGGCGGGGCGGCGGTGGCGGTCGGGGCCGCTGGCTCGTCTATTGTGAACGCCCCCTTCGTCCACGCCCAGTCCAAGACCACCAAGCCCTGGCGGCTACAGACCTACGCCGGGGCGACGCTCGCCGAGCACGTAATAAAGCCCCAGATAGACGCCTTCAACAAGGCCGCGAACGGCGAGATGGTGATCGAGCTTTACAGCGCCGACCAGCTGGTGCCCACCAGCGAGCTCTTCAGGGCCGTCCAGAACGGCACCATAGACGCCTGCCAGTCGGACGAGGACTCCATGGCGTCCCCGGCCGACGTGTCCATCTTCGGGGCCTACTTCCCGTTCGCGACCCGCTACTCCCTGGACGTCCCGGCCCTCTTCGAGCACTGGGGCCTGAACGAGATCTGGAAGGAGGCCTACGGGGAGATACCGGGGGTGACCTTCCTCGCCGCCGGGGCCTGGGACCCCTGCAACATTGCGACCACGACCCCCATCAAGAGCGTCGCCGACATCAGCGGGAAGAAGGTCTACGCCTTCCCCAGCGGCGGCAAGTTCATGTCCCGCTTCGGGCTGGTGCCGGTGTCGCTGCCCTACGAGGATGTCCAGATGGCGCTCCAGACAGGCGACCTGGACGGGGTCTGCTGGTGCGCCATAACCGAGATCTACACGGTGGGCTGGGCCGACGCCCTGAAGTACTACCTCACCAACAACGTCTGCGGGGCCTGGATCGGGAGCTACTTCGTCAACACCGAGAAGTGGGAGCAGGTGCCGGAGCACCTTAAGACGCTCTTCCTGCTCTCCATAGACAGCTCCAACTACTACCGGCAGCACTGGTACTGGTGGGGCGAGGCCCACTACAGGGTAAACGAGAAGAAGCTGGAGCTCACCACCATCCCGGACGCGGAGTGGAAGAAGGTGGAAGACGAGGCCCTGAAGTTCTGGGACGAGATAGCCGCCACCAGCCCGCGCAGGGGCAAGGTGGTGGACATCCTAAAGAAGTACAACGAGGAGATGGCGAAGGCCGGGAGGCCCTACCGCTACTAGGGGCCTTTGGCCCTTACGGATACTAAGGGCCTTAGTGCCCGAACGGAGCGCCGCGGAAATCCCCGGGGGCCGGAAGGCCCCCGGGGCATGCGGCAGGATAAGGGAAGGGGGGCTTGAAGATGCCTGGGTTCATACGCCTGTACGTCAAATACGTGGACAAGGCCAACCGCGCGATCGGCAGGGTTACGCTCTACGTGGTGTTCGTGATAATGGGGATCCTGCTGTTCTCGTCGCTGTCCAGGTACTTTCTGGACAAGCCGGTCATCTGGGGCATGGAGATGGCCCAGTTCACCATGGTCATCTACTTCACCATAGGCGGGGCGTTCGCGCTGCTCCTCAACTCCCACGTGCGCATGGACATCATCTACTCCAGGTGGTCCATAAAGCGGAAGGCCAGGATGGACTCGTTCACCTTCGTTTTCCTGCTAGCGTACCTGGGGGTGCTGCTCTACGGCTGCGTGTCCTCCACGGCCTACTCCATCGAGTACAACCAGCACAACAACACGGCCTGGGCCCCGCCCATTGCCCCGGTCAAGGTGATAATCGGGCTGGGGATATTCCTGACCATGCTTCAGGCCATATCCGAGTTCTTCAAGGACCTCGCCAGATCCAAGGGCCTCGAGATAGGCGAGGCCCTCCCCGAGCTAAGGCTCCTCGAAGAGTCCAGCGACGAGAAGACCGGACTGTCCGAGAGGCCCCGGGGCGGGGAAGCCCCCGTCCCGGCGGCCGTCCCCGCCATGCCTCAGACGTATGACTATAACACTGTCCCATGAAGCCATCGCGATAATCCTGTTCTCTTCCATGGCCCTGTTGATGCTGACGGGGCAACGGGTTTTCGGGGTCATTGGTGTTGTCGGGGCGGTCGCCGCCATCCTCCTCTGGGGCAAGGGCGGCCAGGAAATGGCCTTCAACGCGACCATCACCGTGATGAAATGGTTCCCGATGATCACGTTGCCCCTTTTCGTCTACATGGGGTACATGCTGTCGGAGTCGGGGATCGCGAACGACCTCTACAGGATGTTCCACCTGCTGATGGGGAAGGTGTCCGGGGGCCTCGCGGTGGGGACCGTCATCCTGATGGTCGCGATATCCGCCATGAACGGGCTAAGCGTCGCGGGCATGGCGGTGGGGGCCTCCATCGCCATGCCAGAGATGCTCAGGCGCGGCTACGACCAGCGCATGGTGTCGGGGGTCCTCCAGGCGGGATCCTCCCTTGGCATCATGATGCCCCCCAGCGTGGTCATGGTGCTCTACGGGATGATCGCGAGGCAGCCGGTGAGCAACCTCTGGCTTGCGGGCATTGGGCCCGCCCTGATGTTCGCGGTCCTGCTTGTGGGCTACATCCTCATCCGCTGCAAGCTGAACCCCTCCCTGGGGCCCACAATCGATCCCTCCGAGCTGGAGATCCCCAGGAAGGAAAAGATAAACCTGATTCTTTCCGGGATCATCCCGCTGTTCATCATCTTCTCGGTGACCGGGCTCTTCTTCCTGGGTGTGACGAGCCTTGTGGAGAGCTCGGCGGCCGGGGCCCTGGTCGCGACCGTGGCCGCCCTGGTCAAGGGCAGGCTCACCAGGAAGGTCCTGAAGGTGACCCTCCTGCAGACACTCAGCGTCTCCACCATGTTCATGTGGATAATCATGGCGGCGCTGTGCTTCTCGGCGGTATTCGACGGGCTCGGGGCGTCGCACGCCATAGAGAACCTCTTCCTGAGGGAGTGGGGCCTCGGCCGCTGGGGCGTGCTCATCATCATGCAGGTGTCGTTTCTGGTGATGGGCATGTTCCTGGACGACACGGCGATGCTTGTCATAGTCGCGCCGCTCTACATACCGCTGGTCAAGAGCCTGGGCTTCGACCCCATATGGTACGGGGTCCTCTACACGGTCACCTGCCAGGTGGCCTACATGACGCCCCCCTTCGGCTACAACCTGTTCCTGATGAAGGCCCTGGCCCCCAAAGAGGTCACCCTGTCGGACATCTACCACTCGATTATCCCGTTCACCATAATAATGCTTGCCGGGCTGGTGCTCATACTTGTCTTCCCAGGCATCGCCATGTGGATACCCAACCACTTCCTGGGCGGCAGATAAAGGCCGGGGGGGCCTGCCGGGATCCCCGAAAACCAGCCCGTGGCCCAAGGGCCCCGGGCGCGGGAAGCCCCAAAGGGGGGCCGGATGAAAGATTACGCGAGTATGCCCTTAAAGACGCTTTTGGCCAAGGCCTCCTACCCCAAGTCCGGGGACGCCCTGGCCGGGATCGCGGCGGATAACGACGAGGACAGGGCCCGGGCGAGGATGGCGCTCGCGGACCAGCCGCTTAGGCGTTTTCTGGAGGAGTGGCTGGTACCCTACGAGGAAGACGAGGTCACGAGGCTCATCGCGGACGGCCACGACCGGGAGGCCTTCGCCCCGGTGTCGGGCTTCACGGTGGGGGACCTAAGGGATTTCCTGCTTTCGGGGCAGGCGGACGCGCACGTGCTCGCGAGCCTTGCCCCGGGGCTAACCCCGGAGATGGCGGCCGCCGCCAGCAAGCTCATGCGGGCCCAGGACCTGATACTCGCGGCCTCCAAGGTGACGGTCGTCACGAGCTTCAGGGACACCTTGGGGCTCCCGGGCCGCTTCTCCTCCAGGATCCAGCCCAACCACCCCCTGGACGACGCGAGGGGCATCCTGGCCTCCACCATGGACGGGCTCTTCTACGGCTCCGGGGACGCGGTCATAGGCGTGAACCCGGTGTCCGGGAGCCTCGAGAACCTCGCGAGGATAAACCACCTCCTGGCCGAGCTCATAGAGCGACACCGCATACCCACCCAGAGCTGCGTGCTAACCCACGTGACCGACACCCTGGAGCTTATACGCCGGGGGGCCCCGGTGGATCTCTGCTTCCAGTCCATCGCCGGGACGGAGAAGGCCAACAGGGGCTTCGGGGTGAGCCTCGCAATCCTCAAAGAGGCCCATGAGGCGACCTTGTCGCTCGGCCGGGGCACCGTGGGGAAGGACAACGTCATGTACTTCGAGACCGGCCAGGGGGCGGCCCTTAGCTCGGACGCGGCCTTCGGCATCGACCAGCAGACGGTGGAGGCGAGGGCCTACGCGGTCGCGAGGCACTTCAGGCCCTTCCTGGTGAACTCGGTGGTGGGCTTCATAGGGCCCGAGTACCTCTTCGACGGCAAGGAGGTCATAAGGGCCTCCCTGGAGGATCATTTCTGCGGCAAGCTCCTGGGGCTGCCCATGGGGCTAGACATCTGCTACACCAACCACATAAAGGCCGACCAGGACGACATGGACCTCTGCCTCACCGCCCTGGGCGCGGCGGGCTGCACCTACGTGATGGGCGTGCCCGGGGCCGACGACATCATGCTAAACTACCAGTCCACCTCCTACCACGATGTCGCCTACCTGAGGCGCATACTGGGAAAACTCCCCGCCCCGGAGTTCCAGGCCTGGCTGGAGTCCATGGGCATCCACGACGACGGGGGCAGGTTGCTCGCGCCCCGCCCAGGGCAGCCGCTCCTCGAGATGGAGTCGGCAATAGCGACCCTGTAGGGGAGGCGCGGGTCCATGGCAAAGGGCGGCAACGGGCATGACAGGGGCCGCAGGGGCCATGGCAGCCCCTTCGTCACCGACGACCCCTGGGAGGGCCTGAGGGAGTTCACCGACGCGAGGATAGGCATGGGCCGCTCGGGCGTGAGCCTTCCCCTAAGGGAATGGCTGCGCTTCAACCTGGACCACGCCTTGGCCAAGGACGCGGTGATGCTCCCCTTCGAGAGCGACAATGTCGCGCACGGGCTAAGGGAAAAAGGCATCAAGGTAGTCCAGCTGGATAGCCAGGCGAAAGACAAGGACCATTACCTCGCGAGGCCGGACCTCGGGCGCAGGCTCTCGCCCGGCTCCAAGGCGGCCCTGGATGAGGCCGTGAAAGGCGATCCCGCGGCCTGGCTTGACAAGGACGTGTTGGTGGTAATATGCGACGGGCTGTCGGCCCTTGCCATCCACACGAGCGCGGTAGCGCTGACAACCAGGTTCCTGGCCCTTCTAAAGGAGCACGCCATAAGCCCGGCCCCGGTGGCGGTTGTCACCCGGGGGAGGGTGGCCGTGGCGGACGAGGTGAACGACCACGCCAAGGCAAGGCTGGTCGTTAACCTTGTGGGGGAAAGGCCGGGCCTTAGCTCGCCCGACTCCATGGGGGCCTACATAACCTACGGCGCCTACCGGGGCATCATGGAGGAGTCCAGGAACTGCATATCCAACATCCGCCCGGCCGGCCTGTCCTTGGACGACGCCCTGAGGAAGCTCGCCTACATAGTCCAGAAGGCTCTCGCGCTGAGGATAACCGGTACCTCCCTCAAAGACGACATGCCGGACAACTACCTGCCGTTCGAGCTGTCGGCCGGGTTTTTGGAAGGCGGCTGAAGCATTGTTACGCGTCATTGGGGCTTCTTGTTGGAAATTAGGCGATATCATGCGCGGAAGCCTAAACATGCCTTCCCCAGTTGCCACGGGACAAAGCTTTTGATGCCTTAAGCGAACAATGCCCCATAGCCCCGCCCCCTTGCCACGCGAACGAGACGCTTGGGCCACGCAAGCGAATCCGTAAAAGCGCCCCGCAAAAACAAACCCAAACACCAAAGAGCCAACAAAAAGCACGAACCCGGATGACCGCATCCTTTGATCGATGTAATCGGATGCATGCGGGGCCAAAGCCCGGAAGCAACGCTTTCGGTTGGCTCATTTTCCATGGGCCGGTACAAAAGCGAATATTCCACATTTCAAATGACAAGGATCCGCCACTCGCGCCATAGGGTGCTTTAAGTGGTGCTTTAAGGGGTACTTTAAGGGGTACTTTCTTG
>JAITKK010000117.1 GCA_031278475.1 Deltaproteobacteria bacterium | reverse complement strand
GGACGAACCTCTGGTGCACCAGTTGTCATACCAATGGCATGGCTGGGTAGCTAAGTTCGGAAGGGATAACCACTGAAAGCATCTAAGTGGGAAGCCTGCCTCAAGATAAGATTTCCCCGTCGCAAGACATGAAGGACCCCGGAAGACCACCGGGTTGATAGGTCAATTGTGTAAGCACAGCAATGTGTTAAGCTTATTGATACTAATTGTCCGTTAGGCTCCCTTTTCACTTTACAGCCTTCAACCAAGGGCGCTTTGTTTAGGATTGCGTTACCCATGTTCATTTTTCAGGGAACGACCTGGGGCTTTGGCCCCAGGGCGTGCCTTAAAGGGTTTCCGGTGACTATGTCGTAGAGGATCCACCCGTTCCCATCCCGAACACGGAAGTTAAGCTCTACAGAGCCGATGGTACTGCATTTTAGGAGTGTGGGAGAGTAGGTCGTCGCCGGGATTTTTTTCCCCCAGGGTTTCCGCCTTGGGGGAATTTTTTTGCCCTGCGTCAAATTTCAGGGAAAACCCCCAACTTCCCCCAAAATGGCACATTTACCCCCCAACAAGCCGCAATCCCAACCAATCCTGGCAAATACACCTTGATTATCCTGGGCTACCATCCCGTTTCCCATATTCATCTTTTCCCCCGCCCATAATTTCCCCCCAAATCGGCACAATTACTTCTAATTCCCGCTTTCGCGCATGCCTTAAAATACCGTCATGCCGGCCTTGTGCCTTGGGCCCTGGGGAATTGCCAATTCCCTGCAAATTAATGCCTGCGGATAAGCCCCCGCAAACAAGTCACTGCAAATAATTCCTTGTAAATAAGCCCCGATAAACAAGTCCCTGCGAATAATTCCTTGTAAATAAGCCCCGGCAAATAAGCCCCCGCAAATAAGTCCCCTCAAATAATTCCTTGTAAATAAGCCCCGCAAATAAAAAGCCCCGGGGAACGTCCCCGGGGGCTGTTGGGCGCTTTGCCGCAATGGCAAAAGGTTTTGGGGCCTTACGGCTTCCACTCGAGGGCGCGTCCTATGCGCGCCCTGACCTTGCCTTCTCCAAGGACCCGTATCACGTCGAAGAGCCCGGGGCTTGCAATCTCCCCGGTAAGGGCGAGCCTTATGGGCTGGGCAACCGCCCCCTTCTTCGCGCCGATTTTCTTTGCGCCCTCTTCCAGGTATTTGTCGAAGGCCTCGTCGGAATCAAGCCCGGGGAGCGCCGCCAGGAACGCCCGCAGGCCCTCTTTGCCCTCGGGGGTGAGGAGTTTCGCGGCCTCCTTGGGGTTTAGGGGGACCTCGTCTTTGAAATAGAAGGCGGCCTTCTCGGCCATCTCCCTCAAGGTCTTCCCCCGCTCCTTGACGGTCCCCGCGGCCTTCGCGAGAAAGCCAGGGTCATGGGCGTCCAGGCCCATTTCCTCGAGGAAGGGCCTCAGCTTCCCGCCCAGCTCGCTGTCATCCAGGCCCTTCAGGTAATGGGAGTTCAGCCAGTTGAGCTTCCCCATGTCGAATATGGCGGCCGAGCGCCCCACCTGCTCGAGCGAGAAGAGGCCCACCATCTCGTCAAGCCCGAATATCTCCTGGTCGCCGTGGGACCAGCCAAGCCTTGCCAGGTAGTTGACAAGGGCCTCCGGGAGGTAGCCCATCTCCTTGTAGGCCTGGACCGAGGTGGCCCCGTGCCTTTTGGATAGCCTCTTCCTGTCGGGCCCCAGGATCATGGGCAGGTGCCCGAAGGCTGGGAGCCCGGCCCCCAGGGCCTCGTAGAGGAGGATCTGGCGGGGGGTGTTGTTCACGTGGTCGTCGCCCCGGAGCACGTGGGTTATGCCCATGGAGTGGTCGTCCGCGACGACCGCCATGTTGTAGGTGGGGAGCCCGTCGGCCCGGAACAGCACGAGGTCGTCGAGCTCGTCGTTCAGGAAGCTTATGGGCCCCTTGATGAGGTCCATCCAGGCGGTCTCGCCCTGCTCGGGGCACCTGAACCTCACGACCGACCCGGGCGCGGGCCCAAGGCCCAGGTCCCTGCAGTGCCCGTCGTAGCGGGGCTTGCTCTTGGTCGCGAGTGCCTTGCGCCTCACCTCCTCCAGCCTCTCTGGGCCGCAGTGGCAGTGGTAGGCGTGCCCATCGGCTAGCAGTTTGTCGCGGTACTCTTTGTAGAGCGCGATCCTCCCCGTCTGGTAGACGGGATCCCCGTCATGGTCCAGGCCCAGCCAGCCCATGGAGGCCAATATGTCCTCCGTGAAGGAGGCGTTCGAGCGGGCGAGGTCGGTGTCCTCTATGCGCAGCGCGAAGCTTCCTTGGCTGTGCCTTGCCAGGAGCCAGTTGAACAGGGCCGTGCGGGCCCCGCCTATGTGGAGAAAGCCCGTGGGGCTTGGGGCGAAACGCGTCTTCATGTGGGGATCACCTGACAGGGTATTGTGGCCTCGCGGCCCGTGGGAGGCAACATATTAACACAGGAGCCGCGCCCTTGGGCCCCCAAAACGCCGGGACCTGCGGGGCTTTTGCCAAGGGTTTTTTCAGGCCCGCGAAAATTATAGGGGATTACAGGGGATTATGCCTTGTTTGGCGCGCCTTTGGGCAATCCGGGTTATTTGGGGGTTTTGGGGGCCTTTTGGCCAGTAAGGGGTTTCGGGCGTTTTGGGGGTCTTTTGGGTCTTGCGCATGGTTCGAGGCCTGCCCCAAGGGCGGCCAAGTCCCCGAACAAGCGGCATAAGCGGGAAATCCCCCGGGGTTTTTGGGCAAAGGGCCGCGATTATGCCTGTTTTGGCTTGAAAAGGCACGCCCAAGTGGTGTAAACATTACTCTCTTAAAGGACCCGTCCCAAGGCCCGGCCGCGGCCCAGCATGGGTCGGGCTTCAGGCCAGGCTTTACCGCGCCCCCGAACCCGCTTGGGGCCCCGCCCCGAAGCCCTTTGGGCCCTGCGGGGGAGGGTCCGGGCATGCGGGCCCAAGGGGCCCGCAAGGGTCTTCCCGCTATTGTCTTTTTGGGGAGGAATGGGTTATTATATGCAATTCAGGTGGCCAGGGTCCAGTCCCCCGCCCAGGCGGGGATCCCAGACGGGCCTTTTTTTTGGCCCCGCCCAATGTCTTGCAACCTATTAGCCAGGGGGAGGGATAACGTGAGCAGAACACCATTCTTGGCCGGCAACTGGAAGATGTACAAGACGGGCCCCGAGGCGGTGGCCTTCATCGAGGCGTTCAAGCCCCTCGTCGGGAATCTTTCCGGGCGCGAGGCGGCGCTCGGCGTGCCCGCCACGGCCATCTTCCAGGCCGCCCAGGCGGCCGCGGGCACAGGCATCCTCATCGGCGCCCAGAACATCTGGTACGAGAAGGAGGGGGCCTACACAGGCGAGATCTCCGCTGCCATGGCCAAGGCGGCAGGGGCGGGCTTCGTCATCATCGGCCACAGCGAGAGAAGGCAGTACTACGGCGAGACCGACGAGTGGGTCAACAAGAAGCTCAAGGCCGCCGCGGCCGAGGGGCTCGTCCCCGTCGTCTGCGTCGGCGAGTCGCTGGCCGAGCGGGAGTCCGGCTCCACCTTCAAGGTCCTGGAGTCCCAGCTGCGGGGCGCCTTGGACGGCATAACCCCCGAGATCGCCAAGCCCCTTGTGATCGCCTACGAGCCAGTCTGGGCCATAGGCACAGGCAAGACCGCCACCGCGGCCCAGGCCCAGGAGGCCCACGCCTTCCTGCGCGGGGTCCTGGCCAAGGCCCTGGGCACCCAGTCGGCCGACGCCATAAGGATCCTCTACGGCGGCTCGGTCAAACCCGACAACGCCAAGGCGCTCCTGTCCGAGGCCGACATAGACGGCGCCCTGGTGGGCGGCGCGGCCCTGAAGCCGGACTCCTTCGCGCAGATCGTAAACTTCGACAAGTAGGGCCCCACAAAGGGGCCCGGGTATCCCAAGAAGGCCCGGCAAGGCCGGGCCCAAGCGAGTTCCCACAGCATGATAAGCGCCGTAACCACCATCCACGTCCTTGTGGCCTTCGTCCTGATGATAAGCGTCCTCCTGCAGACCGGAAAGGGCGCGGGCCTCGGGGCCGCCTTCGGCGGCACCTCCTCCTCCGTATTCGGGGCCAGGGGCCCGGCCAGCCTCATAGGCAAGGTGACCACGGTCGCGGCGATCATATTCATGACGACGTCGTTCGTCCTGGCAATGTACGCGAGGGGCGGCCCGGGGCGCACGCTCGAGCTGCCGGAAGAGCTCCCGACCGCGGCCCAGGCCGCTCCCGGCCC
>JAITKK010000107.1 GCA_031278475.1 Deltaproteobacteria bacterium | reverse complement strand
ACCAGCTCCCACTGGAGCAAAGAAAAAACGCAATATTCTTGAAAAATTCATCAGTCAGTATACAGGACGCAACACAAAGGATTATTTCATTCATAAAAATTTGAAAGGATTCCTTTCTCGTGAGCTTGATTTCCACATAAAAAACGAAATCATGAACTTTTCAGATATTGAAGACAAGGGTAGCAAATCAATAGGGATTTATCTTCAAAATATCAAGACATTTAGGAAAATCGCTCTAAAACTTATTGATTTTTTAGTTCAACTTGAAGAATTTCAAAAACAACTATGGCTAAAAAAGAAATTTGTTACTGAAACCAACTATTGCATCACATTGGACAGGATTCCGGAAAAACTATACCCACGAATCGCATCTAATCCAGAACAATGCGATGAATGGATAAAATTATTTGCAATTAACAAAATCAAATCCAAGGATAGTAGTATTTCTTTTTCACGGCCATTAAGTTTTGAATTTCTTAAATTACATGACAAATTAGTCCTAGACACTCGTTTTTTTGATGAAAGTTTTAAGGCTAAACTTGTCCAGTCCATACATGATTTTGATAATCAATGCGATGGGTTGTTGATTAATTCGGAAAATTTCCAAGCCTTGAATTTTTTGCAATATCGTTATAAAAAGAAAATCAGATGTATTCATATTGATCCACCATACAATACGGCATCAAGTGGTTTTCTTTATAAAAACTCATATGAACATTCATCTTGGCTCACAATGATGGATGACAGGATTGAGCTTGCATCATTATTATTGGATAATAACGGTGATTTTATTTGCCATATCGATGAAAATGAGTACGAATATTTAAATATTGTCTTTAATAATCATGATTTAAATCCAGCTGGCACAATCATATGGAACAAGAAAAATCCGATGCTTGGACGAAAAGGAATAGCCACGCAACATGAGTACATAATCTGGCGGACCAAGTCTGACAGGCCGATTTTGGTGCGAAGCCAAGCACTTTTGAAAATGCGGGAGCATGTAAGGTATCTTATTGAAGAAAATTCAGGAGTTACCGATAAAGTCAGGAAAAAATATATCAAATGGATTAATGGTCAGAATGATTTGACGGGAGGGGAAAAAGCGTACAAGTTTATTGATGATGATGGGGAAATTTATCGTCTTGTCGCAATGGGTGCGCCTGAAAAACGAATAGATCCAAAATTCCATATCCCATTGATACATCCGCTTACAGGTAAAATTTGCCCTGTGCCCCCGAATGGCTGGTCGAGAACACCTGACACCATAGCGGAACTGCAAAGAAATAATATGATAGTTTTTGGAGTAGATGAAAAAACCCAACCCCAGAAAAAAGTATATTTAAGTGAACATGGCCTAAAGCAAATCACTTCTATCTATAGTGATGGGAAAAGTGGGAAATCCTATCTTGATCCTTTAGGATTAGAATTTCCATATTGCCATCCAGTATCAATGTATGAATATTTGATGTCTGTCGCAAATGAAAATTCGATATTTATGGATTTTTTTGCTGGCTCGGGAACAACCGGTCACGCTGTTTTAAATTTAACCCGTTCGTCAACATTTAAACACAAATACATTTTAGTTGAAATGGGAGAGCATTTTGACTCGGTGCTTATTCCCCGTTTAAAAAAAGTGGTGTATTCCAAAGATTGGAAGGATGGTGTTCCACTTTCCTACAATACAGGTATTTCACATTGTTTCAAATATATTCGTCTGGAATCCTATGAGGACACACTTAACAATCTCTCATTCGCCCAAAATGCTGAAAAGAAACCGTTAATTGCAAATAATCCAAAATCAAAAGAAGATTTTAATCTTCAGTATATGTTGGATGTTGAAACTAATGGTAGAACGTCTTTACTTAATGTTGATGCTTTTTCAGAGCCTTTTCGCTATGCGTTTAATTTTAAGAAGTCAGGTTCAAGCCAGTCCGCTATGCATTCAATTGATTTGATTGAGACATTCAATTATTTAATCGGACTAAATGTTGTTCGCTCATTTGCTCCAAAAAAATTCCATGCGACATTTTTACGAAAAAATGCTTCTGATCGGCAAGACCAGAAGATGAAATTAGTTTTAAAAAATGATATTCAAAAAGATAAAAAAGGAAAATGGTGGTTTAAGAAAATTGAAGGATGGCAACCTTTTGACATTGTCAATCAGGACAATTCCCAAAAGCAAAATGTATTGATAATATGGCGAAATCTTACTAACAATATTGAAGAAGATAATTTGGTGCTTGATAATTGGTTTTTGATGAATCGCAAGGCAAATAGCCACATTTGCTATGATATAATATATGTCAATGGTAGCAACAATTTGCACACTCTTGTGCGTGACAAACAAAGCCCAAAAATATGCCTTATTGAAGAAGAATTCATGAAGCGTATGTGGAGTTAGGGTATTATGATAATGGTAATTATGAGAAAGAAATAATCATAAAGTACCAAAAATCCCAAATTTGCGGACTTACCTATTTTAAGTGACAATGGGCATCATAGGCATTATATTAGTTCTGACATATTTTGTAATTGCCTAAAGCCCTGAGATTTGGGGCAAATATTTTCTATAAAACCCACAAGATTTAAATAGTAAAATGCCAAAAGGGCCAACAAACAAATAGCCGCTATTCAGCTTTTCTTGTTAAAAGCCGCTTTAAGCTCTGCATAGTTGTCTAAGCCTCTATAAATGTAGTCCTCAGGTTTATGTCCATCAATATCCTTGGCATTCACATTAGCCCCGGATTTAACAAGCAACTCTATCATTTCTTTGTTCTCAGCCCATGCTGCAATATGGAGCGGAGTTCGTTTGTAGCGATCTTTTGTATTAAGCTTGGCACCGGCTTTGATGATTGCTGTTGCCATATCATTGCGGCCTCGTTCAATGGCCATATGGAGTGCGGTACCTTGATCGTAATCATTGGCCCTGACATCTTTGTTTACTCCGGCTTTTAAGAGTATTTCCACAACCTCGAGATTTTTGCCTTCGCTCACTGCCACTGCCAAAATGTCATCGGTTCCTTTGTAGACCCTGTCATAGTCGGCGTACGTGTCACCTTTTGAGTACACACTTTTGTTAACCGGTGCCCCTGCTTTTAAAAGCTCACGTGTAAACCAAGGATCGCCATTAACCACTGCCGTGTGAAGGGCGGATATCTGGCTGTCGTCTCTGGTTGTGGCAGATACCCCGTTTTGCAAAGCGGCCTGAAAAAGCTCTTTGTCATTTATCCGCACTGCATAATGAATCAGGGTTTGGTTATGTGCAGTATAGACGCTTGGGTCTTTGGGTGAGGTGCCGGCTTTTATAAGTTGCATAATCAAGGGTACATTCTTTCTATCCAAGGAAACATGCGCCAAGGCGTTTCTCTTTCTTGAATCCTTGACATTTGGATCCGCCCCCGCATTCAAGAGGATCCGTAACATTTCTTCTTTATTTTTTATCTGATCGGACATGACAGCCGAAATGAAAGGAGGATACATCCTGCCTTTCGTAACGTGTTCGGTTGGCACGCCTTTTGCCAAGAGAAATTCAACCAGTTCGATGTTCCCTTCATAAACCGAAGAGCTAAGTAGGTCGGTTCCGTGGGTTTTAAGATCAAAGCCTGATGCAATGAAATGTTTCACGGATTTGGTTTTATCATCATCCACAAGCTCCATGATCAACAGTTTCCCATCCTTGGATCTCTGATTTGGATCTGCGCCAAGGTCCACAAGCTTGTTGATATAATCCTCATTGCGGTTTTGAGACACGGCAATTTGGAGGGCTGTCCCAAACATCTGGTCCTTTTCATTGATATCGGAGCCCTTTTGATGGACCTCTATTATATCTTCTATCGGCTGCTCTAGGAGTACCAGTATAGGGATAGAGGTACCGAAATTGCCTACCTCTTTAGCTTTCATTATAATTTGTTCAAGTGCCAATGCCTCTTCATAGCCCTCGACGTGGATGTAATGGTGTGTCGCTCTTTCCTTTTCGCGCTTTTCCCTTAGCCTTGCCCACAACTTTTCCAAGTTTTTGCCAGCTCCTTTATCCCTAAGTAACTGAGCGATAGCAGGATCGCTATAGGCCTCCGGATTTTCCTCTGAGATATCCGCCCCATACTGAAGGAGGAGCTTGACACTTTCCATGCTTCCCATCATACCGGCAATTTCCAAAGGGGAGTGCCCACCGCTGTCGATGATGTTTGGGTTGGCACCTTGTTTCAGGAGTTGCCGCAGTTTGTCAACATCCCTATTCCTGATCGCAAAATTGATAGGTGGGTATCCCCACTCATCATACTGGTCAATCTTGCGAACCTTTTTGCCTTTCATCTTCGGATTATTTTCCTCAAAGGCATTCTCATTAGGTGTTATGGGAATTCCTAATGGATCGCGGATAATTACCCGTTGGGCCCAAGCGTTCTCTTCGCCAACCCATGAAAGAAGGACCAGAGGAAGCACGAAGACGCTTAAAATAATGATTGTAACAAAGCTGCGAGGGTAAAAAACGCTTAACATGGCTCATGCCTCCTTGCAAGATCTTGGGTTTTGTGCGGTTTGGGGAAGTTTGTTAAATTCATTTTATGGCACTGTTAAATACTTGTCATGCCCAAGGTAAGAAATTTACAAAAATCTTACAAATAATTATTTTGTTTTAGTGGAATTATTAGGGTTTTTGTTGCAAATGTCGCCTTGTGAAAGAGCCCCAAAAGTCCTCGCTGTTTTTAAAAACATGCAGTATTGGCGGATTTACCTAGGCTTTGTGCGTTAAGGGATAGCTCAATTATATGTGTTAAATGTAACACACAAATATTATATTTTCAAGCGCATGGGGTTCAAGGGAAGGGTCATAAAATTGCTATGTATGGTAAAATCGAACCGCTTGTTAAAATAACGCTGTACTTGACTTATAATCAAGGGTTTTCACTCAAGTTAGCTTGCGGACGTGCTCATCTATATGTTAGTGCGTCATGCTCGATTATATCAGTGTGTTTTCCGATCCCTAAAGAGCCTTGAAGCCAAATTATCAATTTAATATTTGCTAGTATTAAGACCTTGCAAAAAGGATTCAATCCTGTGAGTATTTAGCCTCAATAATTATGGATAATCCGCAAAATGTGCGTCACATACGGCTTTTCATTGTAGTATATGGGAGGGCAATACGTAAGTTATTTTGCTTGTTTTGGATGCCTCTTGGACACAATGATGTGTCAATGCCTGCTCCGTGCGTTTTGTGTTGCAACAGCCCATTCTTTTGCGCCAAAGGGCATTCTGGGCAAAAAAAACGCCAAAAACACCTGTAAGGCCATACGGCCTCACATCATGCTTTTGGCGGCGTGATATTGTTGCGGCTTTCTATGTTTTGGGGCCTTTGGTAAAAGCCTTCCTTATCCGACGGATGCCTTTGTGAGGCCCTTTGGCATTTCCATGCTTTGGCGGTCAAGGCCCTCCAAGGCAAGACTAATCCTTTCCCAGCAGGCGGCAACCCGCGGGTCGGTGTCATGCAGGATGTTCAGCTCGGGGAGGAATGCCCTGAGGTTCTCGTAGTCCGGGGCCTCAAGGTAGAGCCTGCACAGGGCCATGCGGGTGAGCTCGTCCTGGGGGTTTTCCGCAAGTATTCCCTTGAGGACCCTCTCGCCCTCGATGCCCTCGCCCGATACCATGAGGTTCAGGGCGAGGTTGGTCCTGGCACGCAGGTCCCAGGGCCTCAGGCGCACAAGCTTGTAGATGAACGGAAGATGGTCGGGGAGCCTTCCCTTGCTCGCAAGGGCCTCCATGTCCTCGATGACCCCGGAGGGGACGAGCCTTTGAATCATGCCGTCTTTTATGGGGGACAGCTTGCTGGGGCCGCCGCTAATGCCAAAAGGCGCAGGGAGCGGCTCTGAGCCCTGGGAGTTCACGAAGAAGTAGAAGTCCCCTGGGGTGCCCCCGGAAGCTTCCCCGTCCGGGTAGCGGTGGGGTAGGAAGCCTTCCAGGGCGAACCCGGTGTTCAGGTTGGCGGCCAGGGCGGCCAGCGGGAAGGGGGCGTCGGAAGGGTACTGGATTAGGACGTAGCGCTTTGAAAGGGCCACCAGGTGGGTGAGCTCCTCTTTTATGACAATCGGCGGCGGGAAGGGGATGCCTTCCCTAAGATGGCAAAAGGATCGGGAGATGACCAGGTCGTAGGAGGGCTCCTCGCCCATCACCGCCTCGGAGTCCATGCCAAGGCACTCCAGCGGGCGGCTGAGAACGAGGCTGGGGGGGCTGTAGGCCACCAAGGGGTTCGTGAGCTCGCAGGCGGAGCTTACGCCCATGGCCTCCATGAAGCTCTCGGCGATAAGCGACTCGAACACCGCGGCCCTCCCCCTGCGGGGGGGCCGCGGGGGCATGGCGCAGGCCATGGCCCCCGCTTCCCTAAAGTGTGCGTTGTCAGACATAGACGTCAACGTAGTGGCCTTTCCCATAGAGTGGCCTTGACCTTTCGGCAGGCAAGGTTTCCTCGGTGTTTTCGGGGATCTTCCAGCGCTCCCTCATGGAGCTAAGAAGCTGTCCCAGCATCTCTTCCCGCCATGCGGCCCTGGAGGCCGGTGCCTTGGCGGGCAATGCGGCGGCTGTTGTGTCGGCAATGCTGCCCATCAGGTGTCTCCTTGGGGCTGTAGCCCCTGGCGGCTCAATATTCAAAAACCAGGCCAAATTTTTTGCCTTTGAGCCGGGCCCTTCCGGATGCCCTCAAAGGGCATTTCCTTGCCTTCCAAGCCGCTTTTTAGGCCAAAATTTTATCCTTATTCCCACATTCCCAACATTTTCCTCCCCTTTCCCGGCATTTCCTCCCATTCCCTCCCATTTCCTCCATTTACTCCGATTCCACCGAATTCCCCGCAATTTCCGCCCCATCCACGCATTGGCTCCGGCCCTTGGGCGCATATTGGCCCATTTTGGGGCGCATATAGGCTTGCCAAATCCTCTTTGCCCTTGCCTTTCCCTTGTTTTTCCCTTGCTTTGCCATGGCTTTGCCATGGCTTTGCCCTTGCTTTGCCATGGCCCGTCCAGGAAGCTATAATGGACCCGGCCCGTCTTATGCGGGTGCCCCCCAAATCCAGTGCCTAGGTCCAGCCATGACGCATTCCGCCTTAGCCCCCGCCTTTCCCAAAGCAAGCTTATACATAACCCCCACCTTTTCCGGGATTACGGACACTTCCCGGGCTCCCTTTGCAAAGGCCCCTTCCCATGTTTAGGAGGGTGGCCGTCGCCAACCGTGGCACCATCGCGGCGAGGCTCGTAAGGGCCATTTCCGGGATGGGGCTTGAGAGCCTGGCCCTCTGCTCCGAGGCGGACAGGGACAACCCCTACGTGGGGCTCGCGACCGATTACCGGGTCATTGGCCCCGCTTCCCCCAAGGAGAGCTACCTTGACCACCACAGGGTCATAAAGGCTGCCCTGGAGGCCGGTTGCGACGCCCTGCACCCTGGCTACGGCTTTCTGGCAGAGGATGCCGTGTTCGCGCAAAAGTGCGTGGATTCCGGGATAGCCTTCATAGGGCCTTCGCCCAAGTGGCTTGCCGTGATGGGCGACAAGGTCAAGGCCAGGGACGCCATGGGCTCCATGGGGCTCCCGCTCACCCCCTCCACGGGGATTCTTCAGGGGGATCCGGCCTCCATGGCCGAGGAGGCCAGAAGCCTGGGCTTCCCGCTTCTTATAAAGCCGGCCGGTGGCGGCGGCGGCATAGGCATGGTGCCGGTCTTGGAGGAGGGCAAGCTTTTGTCCTCTTTGGAGGCCGCGGCATCCCAGGCCCAGCGCGGCTTTGGCAAGGCCGAGCTCTATGCGGAGCGCTATCTGCCCAACCCCCGCCATGTGGAGTTCCAGGTGATATCCGACGGCAAGGACGCCATCCACCTCTACGACAGGGACTGCTCCACCCAGAGGCGCAGGCAGAAGGTGGTGGAAGAGGCCAGGGCCCCTGGCATAGGCGAAGGGGATCTGCTTTCCATGGCCCAAAAGGCGTCGTCCATTTTGGCATCCCTGGGCTACGACAGCCTCGGGACGGTAGAGACCCTTTACGGCGCTGCCATGGGTTTCGGCTTCTTGGAGGTGAACCCAAGGCTTCAGGTGGAGCATGCCGTGACAGAGGAGCTTACCGGCGTGGATCTTGTCCGGACCCAGATAAGGCTCGCCATGGGGGCCAAGGTTCCCGAACTCTTCCCGGAAGGCCCGCCCCCTCCCAAGGGCCACGCCGTTGAGGCCAGGGTCTACGCCGAGGATCCCAAACGCTTCCTGCCGTCTCCCGGGCCGCTTAAGGTCTTCCGCCCACCCGAGGGCGAGGGCATCCGCGTGGAGACGGGTTTCCAAGAGGGCGGGGCCGTCACCCCCTTCTACGATCCCATGGTCGCCCAGGTGATAGACTGGGGCGAGGACAGGCCCCAGGCCTTGGAGAGGCTGGAGAAGGCCCTCGGCTCTTTCCGTGTCGAGGGAATCAAGACCAACATACCCTTCGTGAGGGCCCTCTTGAGGCACTCCCCCTTCCTGGAAGGGTTCGTGCACACCGGCATGTCAGACGAGCTGGTGAGGGATCCCTCCTACGATCCCCCCTTGGGCCCCTAGCCCCAAGGGGGGCCACCCTGGCCGCCCATTGCGGCTGAAAGGACGACACTTGCGCAAAGCCGACCTACACTGCCACTCCACCTTCTCGGACGGGACGCTCAGCCCCACCCAGCTGGTGGCTACGGCCAGGGCCGCGGGGCTTGCGGCCCTGGCCCTGACCGATCACGACACCGTGGAGGGTGTCCCCGAGTTCCTTGCGGCAGGCGATCGCCACTCCTTCCACTGCGTGCCCGGGACCGAGCTGAGCCTGGATTTCAAGGGCACCACCCACATGCTGGGCTACCGGGCGAGGGGATCCCCAGCCCCGGAACTCTCCCTCGACTTCATCCAACGCTTCCGCGAAGATCGCAACCGGGGCATTCAGGCGAGGCTTGAGGCCTTGGGTTTCCGCATCACCTGGGAGGACGTGTGCGCCATAGCGGGCAATGGCCTCATGGGGAAGCCCCATTTCGCCATAGCGATGCTGGAGGCGGGGATTGTGGGCTCCAGGAAGGAGGCCTTCGACAGGTTCTTGGGGAAAGGCAAGCCCGCCTACGTGAACAAGAGGAGGCTCACGGCCCAGGAGGGCATAAGGCTTCTCCTGAACTCGGACTACGCCCCGGTGCTTGCGCACCCGGGCTCGCTGGGGCTAAAAGACGACGGGGAGTACGATGCGGCCCTGTCGCTTCTCCACGGCTGGGGCTTGGTGGGCGTCGAGGCCTTCCACCCGGACAACGGCAAGAGGTTCTCCAAGACCTTGTCCGCCATCGCGGCTAGGCTGGGGCTTGTGAGGACCAACGGCTCGGACTTCCACGGGGCCAACAAAAAGATCCCGCTGAACTGGGTGCTTGGGCACAGCCCCCTTTCCGTTTCCGTGGTGGAGGAACTTGAGCGGGGGATAAGCGCGGCCAAGGAGCGCCTGGGCCCCGATCCAAACGATCCGACCCTCTTATAATTCAAATAGTCAGTGCCATAATTCAAAATCCATATCGCCAACCCGCGATATCGCCAACCCGCGATATCGCAAACCTGCGATATCGTAAACCCGCAAGAGCGCGATTATTGAATTTTGTGTGCTTTCATGCAGTCAAATAGACGCAAATTGGATGATGTCATAGGCCAAAACCAAGGCATAAAGGGTATAATAAAGCATAACACAGGGTAGGCGAGCATAAGGAAGCCCAAGCAAACCTAAGGCTTGCCTAATTTCCCCGCAAGCCAATAAACAAACCCCCGCCTATGCATGAAGCTTGGCGAGGAAACCCAAAGAAAGCCAAACCCCCAACACTAACGAATCGGCTAGCAAGCGGAGGCCCTGCCAGGAGCCCCCGTCCGATTCCCAAGGGAGGATGAAATGACAAGTTCCGGTGTGGAGATCCTGGGGCTGCATCTTAGCCCCAGGAAGAACGGAAGCTCGTGGGCTCTTTTGCGGAGCTTCCTTGACGGGGCCGAGTCGAAGGGAGCGAAAACCAGCTTCCTTTCGGTTACAGCCCTGAACATAAAAGGCTGTCACGGCTGCAACGCCTGCAACGAGACAGGCATCTGCATTATCGAGGACGATGACATGGGGCAGATCTACAAGGCCTGGGAGGGGGCCAAGAGGATCGTCATAAGCTCGCCCATATTCTTCTACGACATGCCCTCCCAGGGAAAGGCCGTGCTCGACCGCAGCCAGGCCTTCTGGTCGCGCCGCTACGTCATGGGCCAGAACAAGGAGGACATCCCCGGTGCCAAGGGCTTCCTGCTCGCGGTGGGCGCGACTAAGGGCAAGGAGCTCTTCACCCCCATTTCCTTGGCCGTGAAATACCTCTTCGACTCCATAGCCTTCCCCAAGAAATTCGGGATGCTGGCATACAGGCAGATCGAAGGCCCCAAGAACCTCACACCCGAGCAGCTGGCAGAGGTGAGGCAGGCGGGCGAGGATTTTGCCGCTCCGTGAGTCTTGCAAAGGGGCGGGCGTAAAGAGCAAGGCTTAACAAGTCAGGCGTAATGGCTTAGGCGCAAAGGCTCAGGCGCAATGGAAAAACCCCCTTCAGGGCCCTTGGCCCAGGAGGGGGTTTTTCCTAATCCTGCAAATCCTGCAAATCCTGCAAATCCTGCAAATCCGGCAAATCCGGCAAATCCGGCAAATCCGGCAAATCCCGCCAATTTAGGTGTTTTTGCTTTGCAACAAACGTAAATTATGCATTATTAGTGGTGCCCTAGGATTGCGCCCTTTGCCCATGCTACCTATGCCCAAACAAGTGCCGCCCCAATGCCCAAGCAAGTGCCGCCCAAATATCCGAATAAGTGCCGCCCCAAACGTATCGCCATAATCACAATCGCGCCTAATTAGGGGATATTATATTGCGAATGTCTTAGATATTTGGCGCAACGATATTTGGCGCAACGATATTTTCCGCAACGATAATTATCTGAAATTGTAGGATAAGTCGGGGAATTGGATAAAAAACCCTTCCTTGGGTCAAATCCCTAGAACGGGGCCTTGCCTGTAGCGGTCACCTCTTCGTGGATCCCCTTGCACTTGTCGCAGGCCCCGTGCGGGAGCCATGCGAATATCTTCTCCTTGCAGACATCAGACGAGCTGCGGAGGATAAGGACACCGGTGCAGTCCGGGCAGTCCCTGAGGTATTCCGCCCTTTCCTCCGTGATGAAGGAGGGCCAGTCAGGCTGGAGCTTTGGATCCGCCGGGTGGGTGTCGTAGGGTATCCTCCTGCGCCTTATGAACCAGCCGTCTTTTAATACCGAGCCGGTAAGGGGCGGGAGTGGAGGGCCCTGCCTGGTTTTCAGGATGAAGTCCGCCATCCTCTTGACCAGGTCCAGGACCTCGGGCCGGGTCTTTGGCCTGCCGGATGCCGGTAGCGGCTCCTTTACCTTGGTCCAGTCGAGCCCGGCCATGCTCATTATTATGCCAAGGTTCGTGTAGGGGAGGGCCCCCTGGATGGAGTAGCCCCCTTCAAGGACCGCAATGTCCGGGTCTATCAGCTCGGACATCCTGGCATAGCCTTGGGCAGTCAGCTTCATGTTGGTGATGGGGTCCGTGAAGTGGTTGTCCTGCCCCGCGGAGTTCACCACCAGCTCGGGCTTCCATTCGTCCAGGATGGGCCGCACTATCTCGGTCACGGCCAGGTGGAAGCCCTCGTCCCCTGTCTCGGGTGGGAGCGGGATGTTCACGGTCGCCCCGAAGGCCGTGGGGGATCCCAGTTCCGTGTAGTCGCCGGAGCCCGGGTACAGGGTCCTGCCGTCCTGGTGGATGCTTATGAAGAGCATGTCCGGGTCGTACCAGAATATGTCCTGGCTCCCGTCCCCGTGGTGGCAGTCAGTGTCCACGATGGCTATCCTGCGGTAGCCGTGGACGGCCCGCAGGTGCTCTATCATGATGGCCTCGTTGTTTATGTTGCAAAAGCCCCTGCCGCCGTGGACCACCTTCCCGGCGTGGTGGCCCGGGGGCCTTACCAGGGCGAAGGACTTCTTGGCCTTGCCCTCGGCAACCATCCCGCCCGCGACGATGGCCCCGCCCGCGCTGATGAGGTGCGGGTGGCTCGCGGCCATCGCGAGCCCCAGCGGGAAGAAGTGGGCCCGCTCGCAGTCCTCTGGGCTGGCAGGCACTGGCCTGCGCTCGAGTATGCCGGGAAGATCGAAGATCCCCTCCTCCCTCAGCTGGTCGTGGGTATAGAGGAGCCTCTCCTCCCTCTCGGGGTGGGTGGGCGAGATGGCCCAGTCGTAGGCCGGGAAAAACACGAGCCCGAGGCTCGCGGCCGTGGCTTCTTCCATGGGTTGCCCCCTCGCCGGGGCCCCGCCAGGGGCGGTGCCCCGGCCGGTGCCCCGGGACTCTGATTTTGACCCAAAGGCGCGTATCTGACCTTAGCGCCAAGACGTCTTTTTTTCCAGCCCGCCCACCATGGCCCCCCTTGGCCCAAAGCCAGGCCCCTTGGGGCGCGACCTCTGGGCCCGGGCCCGTGCCCGGGCCCAGGGGAGGGCGCCCAGGCCGAGGGATCCCAATGGGGCCGGGGGGAGGCCCGGGGGAGCCCTTGGCCCCTCCGGGCCCTGGGGCGCTTGATGCCCTGCCCCTTTTTTTGGTAACGTAGTCCCGGCAACACAAAAGCCACGCATCGCAAAAAGCATAGTCCCGGCCGACCCGCACGCCTGGTTTATCGGCATTTCGGCCGTTGGAGGTCTTCCCATGGAACACCCGGTAATGCTCTTGGTATGGCTCCTCGAGAAGGTGGGCCTGGGGCACTTCGCCCACGCCTACCGGCACCTGGTCTACGCCTGGTTCTTCGCAATCGTGCTCATAATCCTTGCCTTGATTGCCACCAGGCACCTCCAGAGGATCCCTGGGAACCTCCAGCTCCTGTTCGAGCTGCTGCTCGACAACATGTACAAGTTCCAGGAGACAATCATGGGCAAAAGGGGCATGGTCTTCTTCCCCATGATCATGACCCTCATGATCTTTGTCTTCGTCTGCAACTTCAACGGGCTCATCCCGGGGAGCTACGCCCCCACCTCCGACCTCAACACCACCTTGGCCTACGCCTTGATGATAGTGTTTCTCACCCACTTCATGGGCTTCAAGATCCACGGCATAAAGTACCTGAAGCACTTCATGGGCCCGTCGCCTTTCCTTGCGCCTTTGATGTTCGTGGTGGAGCTGGTGTCGCACGCGGCTAGGGTCGTCTCCTTGTCCTTCCGTCTCTTCGGGAACGTCCTAGGCGAGGACCTTGTGGTAGCCATCCTGTTCATGCTGGCCGGGCAGTACTTCCTGCCGCTCCCCATGATGTTCATGGGGCTCTTCACGGGCTTCCTGCAGGCCTACATCATCACCCTGCTTGCCATGGTCTACATAGGCGAGGCCATGGAGGACGAGGGCGAGGAGGAAGAGGCGCACTGAGGCTTTGCCAAGGCCCCGAAGGGGCCTTGGCCACAAATAATTTCTTCATAATACCTGCAAGCCACTCGTAAAATTTAATAAGCATATTTATAATAATTACGCTAAATTTATATTAATTATATTGTAATAATCTAAAAATTGTATGATCACAACCCCCGCCCGGGGCCAAAGGCCCCGGGCGGGGAATGATACTCGCTATTGCCCAAGGCTTGGGCCCTGGCGAGGGCATTTCCCGCGGGAGGCCGTCCCCCAGGCCGCCCGAGCACCACACACGGGACAAAGGGGATTCCAAAATTTTCCCTAGGAGACTCTCGATTATGAAGAAATTAGTATTATTCGGCCTGACCACGGTCGCACTGCTTCTGGTGTCCGGCGTGGCCTTCGCGGACGACAACACGGTCGCCGCCCTCGCCGTCCTCGGCAACGCCTCGCTCACCGCGGGGCTCGCCATAGGCATAGGGGTCTTCGGCCCGGGCATCGGGCAGGGGCTCACGATGCTTGGGGCGCTCTCCGGCATGGCCAGGAACCCCGACCAGATACCGGCCTTGAGGCTCTACATGCTGTTGGCGCTTGCCATCATCGAGTCCTTGGCCATCTACGCCCTGGTCATCTCCCTCATCATTCTGTTCGCCTTCCCCTACTCCGAACTGCTCGAGCCCTTCCTGAGCGTGTCCGGTGCCGCCCCCGCGAACTGAGCCTGCGGGATATCGCCCTCTTGAAAGGACGGCCCCTTGGGACCGATTGGTCCCAAGGGGCCGTCAACATGTTCGGGGCGAGCTTACTTGAGGCCCCTGCGGAAGTTGAACTGGGGCCCGTGGAGCCGTGCCCCCTCGGAGAGGGCCCGGCGGAGGCTCCTGGCGATTGACACGGCGTTGGGCTCCCTTCTAAGGTCCGCTATGAAGCCACCCAGGCTTGGGCTTTGGGGTCCCCTCAGGAAACCCGCCATCATTACCCTCTGCTCGGGGAAGAGAAGGTAGGCGGAGCCGTCCCTCGCGACCTGGAACCTCTCGCCCCTTGGGCTCACGACAGGGCCCCTTCCCAGTCTCGGGAATTCCCTTGCGGTGAAAAGGGGCGGCCTCCCGGAAAGATAAAGCAAAACCCTTCCTGGGAAGGACCCCTTCATTAGCAGGGAAAAGGTCTCCATGTCGGCCTCAAGGCTCATGGTGGCGGAGGCAAGGCCTTGGGCGAAGAGCTCGTCCGCGGCCAGGTGGTTAAGGAAGCCCATGCCATGGTCGCCGTGGACTATTGCCTTGGGCGAGATGCCCTTCAGCATGTCGAGGGCCCCGAGGTTAGCTACCATGAACTCCCTCCAGCCCTTCTTTATGAGCCCTTCAGCTAGCCTTCTGGCCTTTGGTGGCTCGTCATCGAATAGCAGCGGCGGGACCCTGAAGACAATGCCAGGGAGCCCTGTTACCCTTTTCGCGAGCCTTGCGGCCTCAAAGGCGAGATCCTGGGCAAGAGGCACTATCAGCCTGTGGGGCCTGAGGGGGAGGAGCCCCTTAAGATGCCCGAAGTCGTCAAGCATGAGCCAGAGCCTTTTGTCGGCCTTGCCGGAGCTGTGGCCTTGGCCCCGGCCCTGGCCCCGGCCCTGGCTAAGTGGACCCCGGGAAGGCTTTCCGAAAACAGCCCCCGCCTTGGGTGGGTGCCGGAGCGCGAGGGGTAGGCGCTTGGGGGCGGCTAGCCCCCGGTATGACTCGCCTTGCGCCTTGATGGCCCTGCACTCGGGGGAATTCAGGAAGGATTTTTCCTCCGCGAGGGAGCCCGTCTTGTGGAGCTGGCCGCTGGCCATGGCCCCTTCGCCCCCGCCCCCAAGCCTGATGTAGGGCGAGCTGCCCTTGGGGGCCAGTTCCAGTCTTTCGCCCTTCTGGGGCCCGTCCCAGAGTTCCTTTACCTTGGCGGTGAGCCCCTCCTCGCCTTTCCCGAAGGTGAGCCTCAGCCTGTCGCCCAAGGCGAGGTCCCTTTCAAGCCTCACGGTGCCCCAGCCACCCGGGTTTCCCTCGTCCTTGCGGAAAAAGCCAAGCCTGAGCCCTGAGACCGTGTCGGAGGAATCCGTTGGGGTCCTTTCTTGTCTCGGGTCCAGGAAGAAGAGGCCCTGGCCCCTCTCCGGGGCCTCGTCCAGGAGTTTGACGGCATCAATCATGGCCTCCTCGAAATCCCCTGGCCCGCAGTCTAGTAGCAGCCTGTAGGCCTTTACCGTTCTCGCGACATAGTCCGGGCCCTTCATGCGGCCCTCTATCTTGAGGGCGGCGAAGCCGCCCTCCCTCAGGGCCTTAATGAGCGGGGCGCCGCGCAGGTCAGGGAGCGAGAAAAAGGCCCCTTTTTTGCCTGCGTTGGAGTAGAGCCTGCGGCAGGGCTGGGCGCAGGCGCCCCTCAGGGCGGATCTGCCGCCGAAGAAGCTCGAGAAGAGGCAGAGCCCCGAAAATGAAAAGCACAGGGCCCCGTGTATGAAAAGCTCGGTCCCTATGGGTGAATTGCCCGCGAGTTCCAGGGCCTCCATGACATTGAGCTCCCTCGGGAGCACGGCCCTTTGGAACCCAATCGAGGAAAGGGCCCTAAGCCCGTCCATGTTATGCGCGGCGACCAGGGTCGAGGCATGGAGCGGTATGTCGAAATTGTCCCTCAACAGTGCCGCGAGCCCTAGATCCTGGACTATGATGCCGTCTGGCGTTAGGCTCGCAACATCCCTGGCAAGCAGGAAGGCATCCTTGAGTTCCCCTTCCTTCACAAGGGAGTTCAGGGCTGGGTAGACCTTGACGCCCCTCTCCTTCGCGAGCGAGATGGCGCCCTTGAGCTCCCCTATGCCGAAGTTCTCGGCAAGGGCCCTGGCGCTTAGCCTCTTTAGCCCAAGGTATATCGCGTCCGCCCCTGAGCTTAGGGCCGCAGCAAACGCCGCGGGGCCCCCGGCAGGGGCCAGGAGCTCTGGTTTTGGCTTGGGCGCCCTTAGGCCAAGCTGCCCGGAAGCCAATGGTTGCGGCCCATGGGATCCATCGCGCCCATCTTTCCTTGCTGGCCTTCGGCCATCGGGCCTTCCTGATTGTCTTATTTGTTGTCTCTCAGGCCGCATGGGGCCCCTCGGCCGTCGCCCGGGGGCCCCTTTGGGCCCCCGGGGAAAAAAGGCCCGCCCAAGCCACTTCCCGGGACGGGGCAGGGCCTTGGGCGGGCGGGTGTTCGGTCAAGGCTTGGGACCGGCCCTATTTGCCGGAGGGCCCGGGGTTTCCGACAAGCGGGCCATTTAGGCCCGTTCCCTTTCCTTTGGAGGTGGCCTCCTTCCCGGGCGGGAGCCCCAGATGGGAGGCAAGGGCGCCCGCGACCCCTTTGTAATCAATGGGCTGGGCCCCGTTGGGGGCCTTTTGGGCCTCTTGGGAGATACGGAAGCTTGCGGGGTCCACGAAGTTCTGGAAGTTCCTGTATTCCTTGACGGGCCTTATGTCGTAGTCCTTTAGCAAATCGTCGGTGTAGTCGAGCGCGAACTCCTTGAACTTCAGCGGGTGCGCGGTGGAGTCCAGGACAGGCTTGTCGTCTTTCGCGATTATGCCCAATCGCATGGCCTTCCTGAGACCCGCCAGCGCCTCCCCGCCCTGGGTGCAGACTACCAGGCCCTTGCCGTTGGCAAGCATCATATTGTCCATGATGTCCTGCTCCTCCACGTCTATGGCCGTGAAGAAGCCGCCCGACTTCTCGTAATCGTCCGCGAGCATGGAAAGCCTAGGAAACGACACGGGATCGCCTATCATCGCCGCCTGGGCTACCGATTGCCTGACCTTTACGGGCGCGTACCCGCGGGAGCCCTTGGGCTGGGCGTAGTAGAGTGCCACGGGGTTGGCCCTGACCGACTGGGTGGCTATGAACTTGGGGAGGGCCTCAATCACGCCTGCCCTAAGCAACTTCAAGAGCCCCGAGAGAATGGCCGAGGTGTTACCGGCGTTACCGACAGGCACGAACAACGCCGTCCCGGAAAGATCCCAGTCGTGCTCTTCGGCCAGCTCGTAGGCAAGGGACTCCTGGCCCAGGATGCGCCAGGGGTTCTTGCTGTTTAGGAGAAGCACCGGGTAATCCTCGGAAAGGCTTGCCACCACCTGCATGCAGTCGTCAAAGACGCCCGGGAGCGAGTAAACCCTGGCACCCGCTATTATGGGCTGGAATAGCTGCCCTTGGGTCACAAAGGCCTGGGGCACCAGCACGGCCGATCTTACCGTGTCGCCCAGGCTCGCGGCGTAGAGCGCCGCGGCCGCCGAGGTGTCGCCAGTCGAGGCGCATACGACCGTAAGGTCCTTCTTGCCCTTTTCCCTTACAAGCCATTTGACGTAGGAAAGGGCCACCGCCATGCCCCTGTCCTTGAACGAGAGTGATGGGTTCAGCCCGTCCAGCTTTACCCGGAAGGGCATGCCCACCTCCTTTGCCAAGGACGGGGGGGCCGATACCAGCGGGGTGTGGCCCTCGCCCAGGTAGCTTATGTCGGCCGCCCCAATCGACGGCGCGAGGAACTCCTGGTAGCTGAAAACCCCCCTTACGGACTCGTGGTTGGAGAGCCTCCTGTAGGCGAACAGCTTTCTCCAATAATCGCCGCCCTTGGCCTTTAAGAGAGCCTCGTCCTGGTGCCGCAAAAGAAGAAGCCCGCCGCAGCTTTCGCAGGTATAGCGGGGTTCCCCCGTGTCGTAGGTGCCGCCGCAGGAGAGGCAGTGGTATTCCATCGGGTCGAAGGGCTTGGGGATTATGGCATCCCGGAACCCTTCCGGGATCAGCTCGGAGGGCATATGCTTAACCGCCTTTTGGCAAGGGCCGGGCCCTGCCCGGCCCTTGGGCCGGGTTGGCTTTGTTGTTAGTCGCTCCTAAAGACGCTTCCTAAAGATGCTTCCTAAAGTCGCTCCCTAAAGTCGCTCCTAAAGACGCTTCCTAAAGTCGCTCCCTGTCGTTTCCTAGTTGCTCAGCCCGAGGGTCTCGGTCTCTCCCTCCAGGGCGGAGTTCCCATCCTTGTCGAGGATGTCGCCGCAGAAGGGGCAGAAGGATATCCTTTGCTCAGTGGGCAGGAAGCGGCCGCAGTTGGGGCAGGCGGGGGGGACGGGCCCCAGCTCCACTATGAGCTCCCCGGCCTTGACCGGGACCAGCTCCTTGGTCCGCTGGAAGTCCGCGGTCTTGTGGATCTTCAGGACGATCCCCTTGATCTTGGCCGACACCGCCTTCTCCTGCTTCATGATGGATACGTTGAACAGGGGCTGGCCCTCGCATACAACGTCCCCCTCCTTCACGTAGAGCACCCAAAGGTCCCCGTTGGTGGGGGAGGCCGCGTGGTAGGGGTTCCCGGGCTGGGCCTCGGGCACGCCAAGCTGCCTTGGCCCAGGTGGCAATGCCCCCACCTGGGCCATGTGGACCATTATCTCGGAGTCCAGGAAATAGCGTATCAGCACCTGCGGCCCGTTGCGGTTCTCTATGCTTATGACCTTGATCTGGTGGGGTTTGCCCTTGGTGTCGGTGAAGGACACGGGCTTGTTGAGCTCTAGCCCCTCGAACCACACGTCAGGCGGCAGGTTGTTGGGATCCCCGTAGGTCTGGATGAAGCGGAAGGTTTTTAAGGCGTCCCCGGGCTGGTTGAGGTAGATTACGAACTCCTCGTCGGTTGGCTCCCTCTTTATCAGGGCCCTCAGCTCGTCGCGCTCCCTGTCGAGATCGGGGTCTTCCAGGTGGTTTAACGGCGAATCGTTGAGGCGGTCCCTTATGGCGTCCTGGTACTTGTCGCCGAAGGCGCTCTGGTAGACCCAGTCCTCGGGGAATCCCAGGGGAAGGGGCCCGAAGCGGCCCAGCAGGAGATCCCTGAAGGCGTCGTTCGCGTCCCTGTAGAGTATGAGCCTCTCGTCGGCGAGCTTTGGGTCTATCCCGGGCTTGCCGGGGTTGACCACCGCCTCGAGCACGTCCAAAAGATGCGACACCCCGGCCGGGCCGCCCCGCTGGAAGGCCGAGCTCACGGCGAGAAACGCCGTGTTCCAGGTTATCTGGGAGCCAGGGGTAACGTCGTGGTAGCGGACGATGTTCCTGATGCCGGCGAGGAACCTTAGCATGTGGGGCAGGAACTGTATATAGCCCTGCTTCATGGCCCCTTCCTGGGAGGAGGATGTCGCGCCCCCCGGCATCCCGTGAAGGGTGACGTCGTGGTCTATGCCCCTGAAGTAGGTGGGGGCGTAGCGGTCGTACCAGGGCATTATCTGCTTGAGCACGAAGTTCGCGCTCCTCACCATCTCCCGGTCCATCATGACCGGGAGCCCCAACTCGTCTTCCAGGTAGGCGGCTGTGGCCAGCAGGTCCCCCTGCCCGTAGCTTCTGACCGAGGCCCCAAGGGCCGCGTCTATTATCTGGCAGCCGGCCTTGGCCGCTGCCCCCACCGAGGGAACGAAGAGCCCGTCGGTGTAGTGGCGGTGGTAGTGAAGGACAAGGCCAGGCCATTTCTTGCGCAGGGCCCCCACCAGGGCAGCCATGAAGCGGGGCGGGCAGGCGCCCGCCATGTCCTTTAGGCCCAGGGAGACGTGGTGCAGTATCTTCTTAATCCCTATGCCGCCATAGGCCTTCTGGCACATGCCCAGAAGGGACTCGGCCACCCCCACGTAGTGCTGGACGTCGAAGCCGTGCCCGTAGCTAAGGGATATGGCCGGCTCGAAGAGCACGTCGCCGTGGGCAAGTATGACCTCGGCGAGTGGGGCCATGTTCTCGGCATGGTTCAAAAAGTCGAAGCAGCGAACGACCGAGAAATGCCTGCAGATCATCTCGCCTGTGGCCCTCATGACGGCAGCGGGCTGCGGCTTGTAGCCCAGGATGTTGGTCGAGCGCACAAGTATCTGCTTCGCGGTCTTGGGCGCGAACTGGTTCCACAGCGCGGCCTCTGTGAAGGGGTAGGTCATGTTGGCGAGCAAGGCCACGTGGAAGTGGGCCCCGCCACCTGTCTCAAGGGAGAAAAGCCCGGCCTCGTCTAGGTAGGGCCCCACCAGGGCGTCTTCCGCGAGCCTGAAGCGGTTCCCTGAGTTGGACTGGGTCATGTCCCGGCAGGTGGTGTCGGTGAAGTGGATCTTCCCGGAGTCCCTGACAAAATCCAAAAGGGCCCTGCGGTCGCCCCTTGGGTAGGGGGCCGGTATCTTGGCGAGCCCCGGGGCAATCCTGGGAAGGGCCGGGTTGAAGGTACCGAGCCTCGGGCTGTCCGCGGAGCGGTAGCGGCCCAGCTGCAGGAATGGGTTGTAGCCGTGGGCGGTTATCTCGGCGGCGAGATGCCCGAGGCGTTCCGCCTCGGGCGCGGACTCCGAGTACTCCAGGAGCTTGGGGTTGTCGTCTATGAAGCTTGTTGTGAACTGCGCCTGCCTGAAGGCCTTGGACCTTATCACCTCCCTGTGGAAGGGGATGGTGGTCTTCAGCCCCGCGATGGTGTACTCGCCGAGGGCCCTGTCCATGATGCCAAGTATCTTGGGCCAGTCCTGGCCGTAGGCGATGAGGAGCGCGCCCGCCGAGTCGTAGTTGGACGGGAAGGCGTAGCCCGCCGACAGGTTGGAGTCCAGGCGTATGCCAGGCCCCCCAGGGGACACGTAGCGGGTTATTAGCCCCGCGTTGGGCTCGAAGTCGTCCTGGGGATCCTCCATGTTGACCCTTACCTGCATGGCGCACAGGAGCTTCCCTGGATGCTTGTCGGTTGCTTGGAGCGGCGCACCGAAGGCGACCGCTATCTGCTCTTCGACAAGGTCTATCCCGTAGCGGACCTCGGTTATGCCGTGCTCCACCTGCAGGCGGGTGTTGACCTCTATCATGAAGGGCTTGCCTTCCTGGGTTACCAAAAACTCCACCGTGCACAAAGAGTGGTAGCCCACCTTGCGCACCAGGGCGACCGCGTATTCCTTGAGCTTGCTCCTCAGGGCCTGGGTCATGCCCTTCCAGGGCGAGGGGGTGATCTCGATTAGCTTCTGGTGGTTCCGCTGGATGGAGCAGTCCCTCTCGTCGAAGGCGAAGACGTTCCCGTGCTTGTCGGCAACCACCTGGATCTCGATGTGGCGGACGCTCTCGAGGAGCCTCTCCACGTAGAGCCTTGGGTTCCTGAACGACGCCTGGGCCATGGCCGAGGCCGTGGAGAAGGCCTTTTCCAGCTCGGCCTCGTCGTGGACGGGGATTATGCCGCGGCCCCCGCCGCCGCCCTCGGCCTTCAGCATGACCGGGAGCCCGAGTTTGGCTATGACCTCCCTCGCCTGGGGCACGTCCACGGCCCCGTCGGAGCCCGGGACCACCGGGATCCCCAGGGATGCCGCAATCTTCCTTACCTCCACCTTGTTGCCTAAGAGCTTCATGGACTCGGCGGTGGAGCCTATGAAGACTATGCCGTTTTCCTCGCAGAGCCTTGGGAAGCGCTCATCCTCCGAGGCGAAGCCCCAGCCTGGGTGTATGGCTTTCACCCTCCTGCGCTTGGCAAGGGCGATTATCAGGTCTATGTCGAGATAGGCCTGGGGGTCCCCTCCCAAAAGCATCAGCTCCTGGGCGGCGGAGGCGGCGGGCGCGGTCTTGTCGATGTCGGTCGCGGTCATCACGGCGATCGCCTCGAAGCGGTCGCGTATGGCCCTGCAGATCCTCCTCGCGGGTATGCCCCGGTTGGCGACCAGTATGGGCTGGCCTTTTATGGAGGACAGAATTTTCGCAAAATCGGTCATCGGGGAACCTGTCGCCAGGGCTTCTGGGGAAGCGGGACCGCGAACCTTCTTCAGGCGAGGAGGGTGCCTGAGTTCACGGCCCTAAGGCCCTGGGGCGTTTGGAGTAAGAGCGAGCCTGAGGGGCTGAGGCCCTCCAGGCTGCCTTCAAGGCGCCCCAGGGGCTCGTCCAATCCCTCGGCCCTCGCATTGAGCAGGGTTACCTTCCCCCCCAATGCGAAGAGGCGGCCTTGCGCCTTCTTGGCGTAGCTGGCCGCCCATGCTAAATCCGGCTCATGCCGGCATGCGGCTTGGCCGGACGTAACACTATAGCTTATATAAAGGGATTTTGCAATCCCTAGCCACAGGACGGCCGGATCCACGCCCGAGCCGGGGATGCTCCCCGCCGGGGGCGCGCCCTCCGGCCTCTCGCCAATGGCGAGGGCGTCCGGGGGCGCCCCTGTGTTGATCCCAACCCCGGCTATCACGGCCCCCATCCGCCCCTCCAGGAGAATGCCACCCACCTTGGCCCCGTCCAAGAGCAGGTCGTTGGGCCACTTGACCAGGGTTCTGACGCCCAACAGGGCCTCCAGGGCCACCGAGAGCTCGTAGGCCAGGGCGACCGATGCCAAGGTTCCCACGTAGGGGGGCCCATCAGGGAGCCTAAGGGATGCGTAGATGTTCCCAGGGGGGGACGCCCAGGTTCTCCCGAAACGGCCCCTACCAGCCGTCTGCGAGGTGGCTGTGACGGAGGAGAAGGGAGGGAAGCGGTTCTCTTTAAGCAGCTCCCAGCTGGCATCCATAACAGAGCCGAGCTCCCCCATGCGGAAGAGCAAGGCGTCAGAGCCGTCTAGGTAGGGGGCGCCTGCCGAGGTTTGGATGGTGGGGTTTTTGTCGTCGGGTGTGTTGGTGTCCATTGGGGATCTCCGGGTGGCAAATGCAGAATACGAAAATAAGCCGAATAAGGTTATTTTGAGGTAATTTGCTGATAAGAGAGAAGGTATTTGTAGTGATTTTATAGGTTTATACGGTATTTAGCTATAGATTGCGGTGCAGAGTGAATTGGCATGAGGGAGATAGTGTGATTATTATGGGATTTAAGGCAAAGTCAAGTGATATTAGTAGTGATAATTCTAGGTTATTTGGTAGATTATAATTTTGCCACTAAATACTGAGAAAGGAAATGCGAACTAAAAGAAACGGGAATCTCATTCGATTAGCTTGACAAAGCT
>JAITKK010000091.1 GCA_031278475.1 Deltaproteobacteria bacterium | reverse complement strand
ATAATAACTTTTCTCCACCTTATTGGTTTATAGGAACTTTTCCCCACCTCATTGGTTTGTTTGTAGGTTTGTTGGTTTGTTGGTTTGTTTGGTTTGTTTGGTTTGTTGGATGTTTGCTTCCTTGCTTGGGCGGAGCCGGGCGGGACCTTGCTGCCTTGATCCCCAGGGGAGTGGGCAGGGGCCCCTTTGGGGGGAGGGGAAAGTCTTCCCGCAACTATTTTATAGTGCCGCATTATTTGACGGGTTGGCCAGGATGCCGCCCTTGGGGCCCCTGTGGGACGCTGCAAAAGGGACCTTTCGTTGGAACGCCCCGTTCCCTCTTTTTTTTTCCGGCCCAGACTCCTAAAATACCCCAGTCCTGGCCTCCGCCCTTAGGGCAAAATGGCCAGGGGCGGGCCTTTGTGCCCTTGTTATGGTAAATTAGCGATTTGCGAGGTATTGGCGAGGGGATCCAGCCAGTGCCAAAAGGCCTGGCGCCATCCGCCAGGCTATCGGCCAAGCCATCGGGCAGGTCAGGCGGCGGCGGGAAGCGGGCGGATTTGGGGTCCATGCGAGGTTTATGAGCGGCGACAGCACAACGGGGGGCCTCGGGGCCGCGAGCGGCGAGAGCGACAACCGGGGCGATGGGCACTTCCAACGCTACGAGGGGCGCATAGGGGACATTGCGCCCAGGCCAGGGGCCACCCTCAACCTTTGGGGGCTCCCGGTCCCGGCCCTTGCCAGCCAGGTGGCGGGGCTCATGAGGGGGCCCATGGCGGGGAAGAGGCTTTTGGCGGTGTTCCCTTCCGCCCTTGAGGCGGAGGATTTCCTGGGGGATCTGTCCTTCTTCTGGCCGGGGGGCGACGCGAGCCTGCTCCCTGCCCTAGACCGCAATCCGTTCATCCAGAGGTTCTCGGGCGTCACCGGCATGGGCGAGCGGATAATAGCCGCCTCCAAGCTCTGCTCCCAGGGCGAGGCGGTGGTTGCCACAGCAATTCCTGCCATCCTGCGGAGGCTCCCGGCAGGGGGCGGCTCGGCGGGCAGGAAGCTTTTGCTGAGGCCCGGGGAGGAGCTGGACTTCGCGGGGCTTGGCGATACGCTCTCGGCCTTCGGCTACAGGCGGGTCCCCCAGGTGGAGAGCCACGGCGAGTACTCCGTGCGGGGCGGCATAGTGGACGTCTTCCCGGTGGGCTGCCTGAGGCCCGCGAGGCTGGAGTTCTTCGGGGACTTCCTCGAGTCCCTGAGGGAGTTCGCGGTGGAGGACCAGAGATCCGTGAAAGGCCTGGACTCTCTGGGGGTGAGCCCCCTTTCGGCGGTGCCGGTGGACGAGGCGGGTGCGAAGGCGGCCGCCGCGGCCCTCGCGAAAATGGCCAACGCCAAGGGCTGGGACCCTTTGCTCTGGGAGCCCATCGCGAGCCATCTCCTCTCAGGCGGGGAGTTCCACGACTTCGAGAACTGGTCGCCCCTTTTGAAGGACAACCTCAGGGGCATGGGGGGGTTCCTGGAAGACAGCGACGCGGCCGTCCTGCTCTATGAGCCCGCGAGGCTCATGGCGGCGGGGGACGATGCCTATCTGGCCCTATCCAACCACTTCCAGGCCCTTGAGAGGGAGGAGCGGCCGCACCTCCCCCTGGGGGCCCTCTACGAGGAACCCAAGGGGGTGCTCGCGGGGCTCCGCTCCGCCAAGGGCGGGGTGCTTTCGGCCCACGGGCTTGCGCTAACGGGGGCGGGGGACGGCACTGGCGGCGTGCTCTTCCCAACCGAGTCCACCGGGGACCTGAGGCTCGGGATCCGCGCCCCTGGCATGGCGACAGGCTTCCTGCTCCCCCTGGTGGGGCGGGTGCGGGCCCTTTTGGGGAGGGGTTTCAAGGTCACCCTGGTCCTGAGGAACCGCGAGTCGGTGAGAAGGCTCGCGGAGCTTCTCCAGGACCACGACATGTCGCCCAGGGCGTCCCGCGGGGCCCCCGCCCCGCCCAGGGGGCGGGGCGGGGGTTCCGGGGAGCTGGTATACGGGGTGGGGCAGCTCTCCGAGGGCTTCGTCGCGCCCTACGATCTCGCGGCCTACGTCTCCGAAGAGGAGATCTTCGGGAACAAGCGGCGGGTCAGGAAGAGGGCGTCCGAGGAGATAAGGTCCCTTTCCGGGGGGCTCTCGCTCCACGACCTCTCGCCAGGCGACTACGTGGTCCACGCGGGCTACGGCATAGGCCAGTACCGGGGGCTCGTCACCAAGACCATGTCCACCGGCTACCAGGGCGAGTTTTTGTCCATAGCCTACCGCCACGACGACATGCTCTTCGTCCCCGTCGAGACCTTCGGCATGGTTAGCAAGTACGTGGGCGCGACCGACAGGCCGCCCTCCCTTGACAGGCTGGGCTCCTCCGCCAACTGGGAGAGGCTCAAGGAAAAGGTGGCCGAGGACATAAGGAGGCAGGCGGAGGAGCTGCTCGAGCTCTACGCCAGGAGGCAGGTTACCCCTGGTTTCGCCTACTCGCCGGACGACGCGGATTTCCTCAACTTCGAGGCGGCCTTCCCCTACGAGGAGACGCCCGACCAGGAGAAGGCCATCCGGGAGGTGCTTTCCGATCTCTCCAAAACGAACCCCATGGACCGCCTGGTCTGCGGGGACGTGGGTTTCGGGAAGACCGAGGTGGCCATAAGGGCCGCCTACAAGGTGGTGTCCGACGGGAAGCAGGTGGCAGTCCTCGTGCCCACCACAATACTTGCCGAGCAGCACGAGCGCACCTTCCGGGAGAGGTTCTCCGAGTGGCCGGTGACCGTTGACTCCATCTCCAGGCTAAAGAAGCCCCAAGAGCAGAGGAAGGTGCTGGACAGGCTCGCGACAGGCGGGCTCGACATAGTGATAGGCACCCACAGGCTCCTGCAAAGGGACGTGGCCTTCAAGGACCTAGGGCTCCTGGTGATCGACGAGGAGCACCGCTTCGGCGTGGCCCACAAGGAAAGGCTCAAAAAGGCCAGGGCGAGCGTGGACGTCCTCAGCATGAGCGCGACCCCCATCCCAAGGTCCCTTTCCATGTCCATGCGGGGCATAAGGGACATGTCGCTCATCCAGTCCCCGCCCGTTGACAGGCTCTCGGTGAGGACCAGCCTCATAAAGCGGGACGATCTTGACATAGCCGCGGCCATCGACCGCGAGCTCGCGAGGGGCGGGCAGGTCTACTTCATCCACAACCGCATATCGGACATCCACCTATGGGTCGCGAGGCTCACGGCCCTCCTGCCCCTGGCGCGTTTCGGGGTGGGGCACGGGAGGCTCAAGCCCAGGGAGCTCGAGGCCATGGTCAGGGGTTTCTGGAAAAAGGAGATAGACGTCTGGGTGTCGACCACCATTGTCGAGTCGGGCCTGGACTTCCCGGACGCCAACACCATCATAATAGACCAGGCCGACCGCTTCGGGCTGGCCCAGCTCTACCAGCTGAGGGGCAGGGTGGGCCGCGGCTCCGAGCAGGCCTACTGCCATCTGATGGTGGACGACCCGGACACCCTCACCATGGACGCCCGCAAGCGGCTCCAGGCCATAATGGAGAACGGGGATCTGGGGAGCGGCTACCAGGTGGCGGTACACGACCTGCAGATAAGGGGGAGCGGCAACGTGCTGGGCATGGCCCAGCACGGGGCCGCCTCCCTGGTGGGCTTCGAGCTCTACAACCAGCTTGTCGAGCAGGCGGTGGGCCAGCTCAAGGAGGAGCCCGTCCAGGACGCCTACGAGCCCGAGATAGTCCTGGGCGTCCCGGCCTTCCTGCCCGGCGACTACGCCCCGGACACCAACGCGAGGATAATCCTCTACAGGAGGCTCTCCCGGGCGGCCAGCCTCAAAGATATCAGGGCCATGGAGGAAGAGCTTGTGGACCGCTTCGGGCCGCCCCCGCCCGAGGCCGTGAACCTTCTGGGGCTATCCGCCATAAAGGTGCTCGCGAAGGCGGCCAGGGCCACCAGGGTCGTAT
This sequence comes from Deltaproteobacteria bacterium, assembly GCA_031278475.1. Classification (GTDB taxonomy): domain Bacteria; phylum Desulfobacterota; class Desulfarculia; order Adiutricales; family Adiutricaceae; genus JAISMF01. The sequence continues at coordinate 1,576 of JAITKK010000091.1, read as the reverse complement.
CCTCGCCCGAGGGGCTGACCATCGGCTTCTGGGCGGACAACAGGAACGACCGCGACGAGGTCCTGGACAAGGCCCTGGCGCTCGCGAAGGATCCCACCAAGCGCATAACGCTCAACCCCAAGGGCGAGCTCTTCGTGCCCAGGAAGAGCATAAACCGCGACCTGGGCGAGATCGCGGCCGCCAAATCCGTCCTGGGCTACCTGCTCAGGCCCTGAGGTGGGCGCCATGCCTCTCGGAAGGATCCTCCCAAAGGCCTTAATCGCCCTGCTTGCCGCGCTCGCGGTATGGGCGGGTGTCCGCTACGGGCCCTCCCTTGTGGAGGGCCGCTACCGCAAGCAGCTCTGGGACCCTGGCGTGGTCGCGACCGTGAACGGCAGGCCCATAACAAGGGCCAAGGTGGACGACCTCCTCCGCCTGGGCTTCTACCCGCCGCTCGCCCTGGGGGGCGGGACCCCCCAGGGCGCGATCGGCCTCTCCCAGGTGCTGGACATCCTCATAGAGGAGGAGCTGGTGCTCCAGGCCGCGGAGAAACAGGGCATCGTAGTCCCGGAGGAGGAGGTCGCGAGGCTTTTGGCCCTTTTGGAGCCTTCCTGGCAGTGCGAGGATGACTCAGGCAGGGAGTGCTGGAGGCCCAAGGGCGAGGAGCTCATGGCCCTTGAGAGGGCCATAAGGACCCAGCTCATGCTAGCGAGCCTCACCAAGGGCGTGTCGGCCAACGAGGGCAGGCGGGTGGCCTCCGAGTGGGAGGCCTTCCTCGCCGGCTGGTCCAGGCGCCACTCCATGGCCCAGGCCTACCGGACGAGGGTCCTTTTGGCCGAGAGGAGCCCGAAGGCGAGGAGGCTCTTGGCCTCCCGGCCAGCCTCCGGGACAAGCCTTGACAGGTTGGCTGCCATCCTGGACAAGGGGGGCGTGGGGCACGTGCTGTCCGACCCCCTGTACATGGACCCCAGCGGCAACGGGGCCGCCGGGCTCTTCCCCGGGGTGAACCTCGCCTCGGAGCTTGCCAAGGCGGCCGCGGCCCCGGACAGGCTCACGGGCGTCCTTCCCCTGAGCGAGAGCTGGGGCGTGGTGGAGGTGCTGGAGACCATCCAGAGGCCCAGCCCGGAGGAGATGACAAGGGCCGCCCGCGAGCGCTACGAAAGCCAGGTGTCTGCAAGGGCCTTCCGGGCCTTCGTCGCCCGGCAGAGGGCCGAGGCGAAGATAGAGCTTAACCCGAACTTCCCCTGGGACGTAGGGGAAAGGCCCGCGCCCGCCCAGGAAGCAGCGCCCGCACAGGAAAGCCCCGAGCCCGCTGGCCAGGAAAGCCCTGAGCCAGTATCCGATGAAGCCGCGCCCGTACAGGAAGCCGCGCCAGTAAAAGAAAGCCCCGAGCCCGCTGGCCCGGAAAGCCCCGAGCCAGTATCCGATGAAGCAGCGCCAGCCCAGGAAGCCGTGCCCGCCCAGGAAAGCCCCGAGTCCGCTGGCCCGGACAGCCCCGAGCCAATATCCGATGAAGCCGCGCCAGCCCAGGGAGCCGTGCCCGCACAGGAAAGCTCCGAGCCCCCTGGCCCGGAAAGCCCCGAGCCAGTATCCGATG
>JAITKK010000057.1 GCA_031278475.1 Deltaproteobacteria bacterium | reverse complement strand
AAGCAAAGGGAGGGCCTATCCTAAGGCCAAGGCTTCCTAAAATCGCACTGTCCTAAGGCGGGATCCCCCACTTTTCCTACTGAAGGGTTTTATTGTCTTCCGGGCCCACATGCCGCAGGAATCTCTGAAGCATTACCACCATTTCCTGGGCCAAGGAAAGGGCTGGGTTTTCCCCTGAGGGTCCAGACAAATCGAAATGGTGGAAGAACATCTTCATTTCCTTGCCTTCCTCGTAAGGCGTGAGGACTCCCAAGGACATGGCATTGGGCTTCATGGAATCGGTGATTGTCACGGAGTAATGCCCATCAGGCATGGATAGCCTGAATATCCAGGAATTGGATTTGGAATCGAAGCAAAAATCCCAGGCATTGGGGTACTTGTCCTTGAACACCCCCATGATGGTCTCAAGCAGGCTTTCCATAGCATGCCCTCCGATGGGACGGGGCTTTGCCCTGTCGCCATGGGAAAATCCCAGGTCGACCAACGGTGCGAAGCTCCGCCTTACTAATTCAGACTCTTTGGATTTGGCGAGCTGTGGTCGCAAAGCAATTGCTGCATGAATCCCACGGTCTCCTCCGCAAAGCCCAAGGAGAAGATCCCCCCCTCGAATTCCGGCAGCAAAAAATGATGGAGCGACATTTCCATGTCCTTGCCTGCGACGTAAGGCGTGGTGATGGCAAGGGTTAGGACATTCGGGCTCATGGAACCGGAAAGCGTCACTGAGTAGTTCCCCTCCGGTTTGGGAAGCCAGAAAACCCAAGAGTGTATTTCCTCGTCATAGCGGACATCCACCGCATTGGGGAACTTCTGTTGCAGCAAGTCGAACACGGTGTCAAGTATTGATTTCATCTCTAGCCCTCCGGCTACGGGATCTTAAAATCCTGTGCCCGGAAAAAGCCGTGACACGAATACGCTCGCAATGGATTACATCGTCATGCCACGCCTTGTAAAACCAAACATTCCCAAATGCCTGCCGAGGCGGCATAAGGCCTAGGCTTCCTTTTTCTTTCGCCTTCCGGGCCACTCCCATGGGATAAGGATATCCCCGTTTTAGCGATTGCAAGGGGTTATTTTGACATTTTATGGTTTTTCGGAAATCGGCCGCTTAACAAAAGCTAAGTCCTACGAAAAGGCAAAAGTACCAAGCGGCCCAAGGCCGACATGGCCGCCTCGCAGGATGGCCTCATGTGTCCAAGCTTAAACCCCTTCGGCCTACTTGTCAAGGGGCACTTTGACGCCAACAAACCCTTAAGTCCCGGGTTGTCCCAATGGATCCCCTTCCATTTCCTCCCTGCCCTTGCCTTGCCCCGGGCATCCAACAGACCGCCGATACCGTTTTAAAAGACTTGGCAATAATATTGCAACTAATTTGGAATTGATTTGGTATTGAATGGCAGATGATTGGCAATTGCCTTGAAATCAAAGGGAATTGCAAAGCGGCAAAGACGGAAGGCAATTGGGAAGCCACTCCCAAGGCAACGCCCACATCATAAGTCAGGTTCTTAAAGCTTAGAGGCCCTACGGTAAAGCCCCTTACGCATTGCATTGTATGAGTAAGCTATAGCGTCTTGGAAAAACGGGGGTGCTGTACTCCCAAATGTATGGAAATGTTAGTCCCAAGGGCACTTTATTACATAAATTACCGCATTCTTTGTAAAAAAAAACAGCACTAATTCCTCCGAACACTTTAAGAACCCAAAATCCACACAATTAAGTAGATAGGCTTGGATTCTACCCGCTAGCCTCATAAGAAAACAGCAATCAAATAGGCGATTTTGTCTTTGGTTTCATGCTTTTAGCATGTTCCCCGCATGCAATAACTATCAATCATCCACTAACGCAATATATACACGTATTCCCAAAAGATGGATTCTGAAGGTCGCAATGGTTAATGCCCTGCTTTCCTCGACTTTGCTAAAATCCCGTTTTTATCGTCGCATTTAGGCAAAGCTCTTGCCGGCAACTGTCAAGGCCCATGCGGCTCTTCCTGCTGTCGCACGCTCGCCTTTCGTCCTATCCAACATGTCTTATAGACAGGCTGAAACGGCGGATACAAGGCCCTTGGCCACTTGCAGGGACTTTCAGGGTGCCTTTAAAGCTATCTAGGCGGACCTTGGACCCTGGACCTTGGACCCTGGACCTTGGACCCTGGACCTTGGACCTTTGCCCTTGGGCCGTGGATCTTGGGCCGTTGGGCCCGGAACCCCGATCCAAGTGCTTTAGGGTCATGGCTGATTGGTTCTTTTTCGTGTTTTTTAGGCGGTTTTGGAGGGTTTTTGGGTGTTTTTTGGGCTTGTTGGGGGGTTTTTGGGTGTTTTTTTGGCTTGCTGGGTTATTTTGGCGGGTTTTTACCTGGCCTTGCGGAAGGCTGATACTTGCTTGGGGGAGGCGGGGCCCCGGCTCACTGGATGGTAATCTCCCGTAGCACGTCGAGGCTCTCAAGGGCCCTCCCGGAGCCTATAGCCACTGTCTGCAAGGGATCGTCGGCTATGCTTATGGGGAGGTGGGTCTCCTCGGCTATGAGCCTGTCCAGGCGCTTGAGCAGCGCGCCTCCGCCAGTGAGCACTATGCCCTTGGTCACGATGTCGGCCGCCAGCTCGGGCGGTATCTGCTCAAGGGCGCTCCTAACCGTGGTTATTATGGCCTCCACCTGCTCCGTTATGGCCTTCCTTATCTCCTCGGAGTCAATGGATACCACCTTGGGGAGCCCGGTCACCGTGTCCCGGCCCTTTACGACCAATGTCTCGACCAAGTCGGAGGGGTAGGCGGTGCCTATCTCCTGCTTGATGGTCTCGGCCATGCGCTCGCCTATGAGCAGGTTGTACTTCTTGCGGATGTACTGGACTATGGCCTCGTCCATCTTGTCGCCGCCCATCCTGACCGACTTGGAGTAGACGATGCCGGCCAAGGATATTATGGCGACCTCGGTTGTGCCGCCCCCGATGTCCACTATCATGTTGGCCGTGGGCTCGGTTATGGGGAGCCCCGCCCCGATGGCCGCGGCCATGGGCTCCTCGATGAGGTAGACCTCGGAGGCTCCCGCCTGCTCGGCGGCCTCCCTCACGGCCTTCTTCTCCACCTGGGTGATGCCGGAGGGCACGGCGACTATGATGCGCGGCTTGAAGATCCTCCGGAACTTCGCGTAAGAGATGAAGTGCCTGAGCATGGCCTGGGTTATCTCGAAGTCGGCTATGACCCCGTCCTTCATGGGGCGGATGGCCTTGATGTTCTCAGGGCATCTCCCCAGCATCTCCTTGGCCGCCCGGCCGACAGCCAGGACCTTGCCGCTTTTCCCGTTGTTGCGGACCGCCACCACCGAGGGTTCGGAAAGGACGACCCCCTTGCCCTTGAGGTAGACCAACGTGTTGGCCGTGCCCAGGTCTATGGCCAGGTCGCTTGAGAAGAACCCAAAAAGTGAGCGTAGGATTTTCATTATGTCACTCGCAAGTCTTGCCCCGGGCAATGCGGGGTGATGCCGCGATATGTAGGGGGGCAGGCCCCCGGGTATGGCTTAGGTAGTCACGGGCGGCTCAGCCGCCCACAGTGCGTTGATTGGACTGCAAAGGTCTTGTTCAGGAAAAACCCCTAAGACAGGGCCCCAAGCCGCTTGGCGGGACTTGCCAAGGGCAATCCGGCTTTGCCCGCGGGGGCCGGGTTGGGCCGAATGCGTTCGGCCTTTGGCCGATGCCAGCCACTGAGGCCGCATTTTCCCAAAAAAGCAAAAAAATTTTACAAAATTATCCTGAAATAAATCCAAGTTAGAATAAATTTTAGGGCTTTTAAGTATAAAAGTCAAACTAAGATATCAAAAAAATCGCATTTTTTTAAGAGTACTATTCCGCCACATTATATTTCACAGGATACCACCGATGGGAGTCAAAACCAAGAAAAAGTCTTGCCTTTCGCTAGTTTGGCGGATTGCAGGCGCCCTGGTGGGCCCGGGAACCGGGCCCGGGAGCCGGCCCAAGCCCCTGCCCGGGACCCAGGCCCCTGCCCGGGACCCAGGCCAACGCTTGCCCGCCCCGGACGCAGAAAACCCCCCAGGGCGCGGGCCCTGGGAGGCTTGGAAATATATCCCGAATGTTTCCCGGTTGGGTTTTCTTGGGGCTTTTTAGGGCCCTTGCCAATGCTTTTTGGGCCATTGCGGGGGTTTTTATGGGATTCGGGGGATTTACTGGATGGCTATCTCTTTGAGGATGCCAAGGCTCTCCAAGGCTATGCCGCTACCGATGGCTACTGTCTTGAGCGGGTCGTCGGCTATGCTTATGGGGAGATGGGTCTCCTCGGCTATGAGCTTGTCCAGGCGTTTTAAGAGGGCGCCCCCGCCTGTGAGCACTATGCCCTTGGAGACGATGTCGGCGGCCAGCTCGGGCGGTATCTGCTCCAGGGCCGATAGCACGGTCGTGAGTATCGCCCCCACCTGCTCGGTTATGGCCTTCCTTATCTCCTCGGAGTCAATGGCCACCACCTTGGGGAGCCCCGAGACCGTGTCCCGGCCCTTGACCTCAAGGGAGTCCACCTGGTCGGAGGGGTAGGCGGTGCCTATCTCCTTTTTGATCATCTCGGCCATGTGGGTGCCGATCCAGAGGTTGTACTTCTTGCGGATGTACTGGGAGATGGCCTCGTCCATCTTGTCGCCCCCCATCCTGACCGACTTGGAGTAGACGATGCCGGCCAAGGATATTATGGCGACCTCGGTGGTCCCGCCCCCGATGTCCACTATCATGTTGGCCGTGGGCTCGGTAATGGGGAGCCCCGCCCCGATGGCCGCGGCCATGGGCTCCTCGATGAGGTAGACCTCGGAGGCGCCCGCCTGCTCGGCGGCCTCCCTCACGGCCTTCTTCTCAACCTGGGTTATGCCGGAGGGCACGGCGACTATGATGCGGGGCTTGAAGATCCTCCAGAAGTTGACCATGCGGATGAAGTGCCTGAGCATGGCCTGGGCTATCTCGAAGTCGGCGATGACCCCGTCCTTCATGGGGCGGATGACCTGGATGCCCTTGGGGCACTTGCCGTCCATCTCCTTGGCGACCTCCCCCACGGCTATGACCTTCCCGGTCTTCCCGGTGGTCCTGATGGCGACGTAGGACGGGGCCGAGAGCACAACCCCCTTGCCCCTCTGGTAGACCAGGGAGTTGGCGGTTCCGAGGTCTATGGCGAGATCCCCGGAAAATGAGCCGAAAAGGGAGCGAAGGAATTTCATGTAGGGGCAATCTCTTGCGTGGGCGGACATATCCGCCAAGGGTTGCGTGGAAGGCCGCCCTTGCGGGCCCCCTTTTGGCCTTTTGGCCCTGGCCCGGGGCGGGGCTTGGCCCCGCCCCGGGGGTTATGGCGGCTAGCCCTCGGAAGGGGTCGACCGGGTGCCCTCCCCCTTGGCCTTGGCCTTGGACGCGGCCACGCGGCGGGAGCGGTCGACGACCTTGGTCTTGGGGGCGCCTCTCTCGGCCTTCACGTAGCCCTCGCCAATGAGAGTGAGCCTGGCGAGCACCGCGGCATCCCCTGGGCGCACCTTTACCCTCACGACCGAGACGTAGCCGGACTCCCTGTCTTTGCCGAGCTTGCCTTCCTTCGCCTGGGCGAAGAGGTCTTTCAGGACCTTGCGGCGGGTGACGTAGGCGAGGCCCCTGCGGTAGGAGGCGAGATCGCCTTTCTTGGCAAGGTTCACAAGCTTGTCAAGGAGGGGCTTCACCGCCTTGGCCTTGTGGATTGTAGTGACGATGCTGTTGTGCTCGAAGAGCGAGGTGGCAAGGTTCCTTAGCATGGCCCTGCGATGGCTCGCGGTCCTGCCCAGCTTCACGTTGGCTTTGCGGTGTCTCATTATGCGCTCCGGACTCTAGTTGGAGAGGTTTTCCTGGGGCCGGTGGAAGTCCCCCACGTTCATCCCGAGGGAAAGGTTCATGCCCTTCAGGACCTCTTTTATCTCGTTTAGGGACTTGCGCCCGAAGTTCTTGGTCTTGAGCATCTCGGACTCCGTCTTCTTGACAAGGTCGCCTATGTAGTAGATGTCGGCGTTCTTGAGGCAGTTGGCCGCCCTGACCGAGAGATCCAGCTCGTCCACCGGGCGGACCAAGTGCTTGTGGATCTCCTGATCCGCGGGCTCCAGAAGCCCGTCCCCCCCCTCCATGCCCAAAGAGAGCACCGAGAGCGGGATGTTGAAGTTGGTGAATATGGAAAGTTGCTCATGGAGGATCTGGGCGGCGGTCTTCACGGCCTCCTGGGGGCTAAGCGAGCCGTCGGTCCAGACCTCCATGGTGAGCTTGTCGTAGTCGGTGCGGTGGCCGTGGGTCGTGTTGGTCACGTTGAAGTTGACCCGCAGGATGGGGTTGAAGGTGGCGTCCACCGGTATGGAGCCTATGGCCTGGCCCTCCTCGGCACCGGGCTTCTCGGCGGGCACGTAGCCGCGGCCCTTCTCCACCCGCATGGTCATGTTGAGCTTGCCGGACTCGCCCAGGGTCGCGAGATGCTGGTTCTTGCTCAGCACCTGCACCCTGTGGTCGGTGATGATGTCGCCCGCGGTGACGTCCCCGGGGCCTGTCGCCTCGACCCTTATCTCCGCCGACTCCTGGGAGTTGAGCTTCAGGCGGACCTCCTTGAGGTTAAGGATGATGTCCGAGACATCCTCGGTCACGTTGTCGATTGTGGAAAGCTCGTGCTGGACACCCTCTATCCTCACAAGGGTGATGGCCGCGCCGTTCATGGAGGAAAGGATGACCCTGCGCAAGGCGTTCCCCAGGGTCAGTCCGAAGCCCCGCTCCAGCGGCATGCAGACGAACTTCGCGTAGTTGTTGTCCGCCGAATAGGTTACTTCTATCTTAGGCTGAATTCTCGATTCGGAAGAGTTCTTGTCCATACCCTCTCCAAAGGGACCCTGGGTATTGCCGGGAGACGACTCGCAGGGGTAAAAAAGCTCCGGAAACCGCTCCCGGAGGCTTGTTGTTTCCCATCATCGCGGTTTTGACAGGGGTCCCCGGGAAGGCCCGTGGGCCTTCCCGGGGCGAGGGGCCGGCTACTTGGAGTACAGCTCCACTATGAGCTGCTCGTTTACGGTGGAGGACAGGATGTCGCGGGAGGGGAGCTCTTTCACCACGCCCGTGAGCCCATCCTTGTCCAGCTCCAGCCACAAAGGCACGCCGCGGCGCGCGACCGTCTCCATGGCGTCCTTGAAGAGGGCTATGGCCTTGCTCCTCTCCCTCAGGCCCACCTTGTCACCGGCCTTGACCAAAAAGGAGGGGATGTCCACCTTGCGGCCGTTCACCGTGAAGTGCCCGTGGCAGACCATCTGCCTCGCCTGGCTGAGCGAGTTCGCGAACCCCAGGCGGTAGGCCACGTTGTCGAGCCTGCGCTCCAAAAGTATGAGCAGGTTGCCGCCGGTCACGCCCTTCTGGCGCTCGGCCTTCTCGAAGAGGGACCTGAACTGCCTCTCCTGGAGCCCGTAGGAGCGCTTTACCTTCTGCTTCTCACGGAGCATGAGGGCGTAGCCCGAGGGCTTGCCCCGCCTCTGGCCGTGCATGCCGGGTCCCGCGCTCTTCCGGTCGAAGGAGCACTTGCTCCCGTAGCAACGGTCCCCCTTCAAAAACAGCTTGGCGCCCTCCCTGCGGCATATGCGGCAGCTTGCCTCGGTGTATCTCGCCACGTCGGTGAATCCTCCCAACCTATGGTTGAACTGTGTCGAACTGTATGGCCAATGGGCCGAACCTGCCGTCTTTGGCTATCGTTTTGGCAATCGTCCGGCTATCGTTCGGCTGTTAATTGGCCGTTAATTGGATGTTGCCGGGCCTTGGCGGCCCGGAAAGGCCCCGTCCCTTGGGACGGGGCGGGAAGGCTAGACCCGCCGCCTCTTGGGAGGCCTGCAGCCGTTGTGGGCGATAGGGGTCACGTCCCTTATCAGGGTCACCTGGACACCCGAGGACTGGAAGGCCCTCAGGGCGGAATCCCTGGAGTTCCCGGGGCCTTTTATGTAGACCTGCAGGGAGTTGGTGCCGTACTCCTTGAGCTTCTTCATGGCATCCTCGACGGTCACCTGGGCCGCATAGGGGGTGCTCTTGCGCGAGCCCTTGAAGCCCATGATCCCGGCGCTGGACCACACAAGGGCGTTCCCCTGCGGGTCGCAGATGGTCACTATGGTGTTGGAAAAGGTTGCCTGGATGTGGGCGATGCCCACGGGCACGTTCTTCTTGTCCTTCTTCTTGCGGGTCTTCCTGACTGCTTTGGCCGACATCTATGCCTCTACCCCTTTCTAGCTCTTGGAGGGCGGTTTCTTCTTGCCCACGACGGACCTTCTTGGGCCCTTGCGTGTCCTTGCGTTGGTGTGGGTGCGCTGGCCGTTCACCGGAAGCGACCTGCGGTGCCTCAGGCCCCTGTAGCAGCCAAGGTCCTTGAGCCGCTTTATGTTCATGTTGACCTCGCGGCGCAGGTCGCCCTCCACCTTGTACTCCGAGTCGATTATCCGCCTTATGCGGTTGACCTCGTCGTCTGTGAGGCTGTCGCTCTTGGTGGAGGGGTCCACCCCGGCCTTGTCCAGGATGGCCTTGGCGCTGGGGCGGCCCAACCCGAATATGTAGGTGAGGGCGATGTCCGCCCTTTTTTGCTTGGGAAGGTCTATCCCGGAGATTCTGGGCACTTATGGGACTCCTTGGGGCTCTTCGGGCGCGAAACGCCCCTGGCTAGCCTTGGCGCTGCTTGTGCTTCGGGTTCTCGCAGATCACCCTGACCTGCCCGAAGCGCCTGATTATCTTGCACTTTGAGCACATCTTTTTAACCGAGGATCGTACTTTCATGGTTGTCTCCCCAAGGGCTCGCGCCCTTGCTCACGCCCTTTTTGGCCTTCGGGCCCAAGCCCTCAGACCGGATCCCCCAGGGCCCGGGCTATCCTCTTTTCGACCTCTTGGGGGGTCGCGTCCCCGTCGACCCGCCTTAGGAGGCCCTTGGCCTCGTAGTAGTCGACCAGGGGCTTGGTCAGCTCCTGGTAGACCTTCAGGCGGTTTTTAATGGCCTCTTCGGTGTCGTCGGGCCTCTGGACTATGGCGCCGCCGCAGTGGCATTCCGCGGGCGGCGGGTTGAAGTCCACGTGGTAGCTCTTGCCGCAGGTCTCGCAGACCCTTCTCCCGGAAAGCCTCTTTATCAAGGCCTCGGACGCGACCTCCAAAAGCAGCACGTGGTCGATTGAGAGCCCCTTGGCCGAAAGATCCCCGTCGAAGGCCTCGGCCTGGACCCGCGTCCTTGGGAAGCCGTCCAGAAGGCAGCCACCCGAGGCGTCGGGCTCGGAAAGCCGCGAGTCTATGAGCCTCAGGATCAGGTGATCCGGCACCAGCTCGCCCTTTTCCATGTAGGCCTTGGCCTCGAGCCCAAGCTCGCTACCGTCGGCCAGGTTCTTCCTGAGTATGTCCCCCGTGGACACGTGGGGGAGGCGATGCCTTGTCGTTATGGCCTTCGCCTGGGTGCCCTTGCCGGTGCCAGGAGGGCCCAAAAGGACTATTATCATCGTGTTCCTCCCTTTGGGAGGGATTTTCGCCCGCGCCTTTGGCCCCGTGGCCTGGCGGCGGGCAAATAGTTATCTTAGCGCCTTGGGGAAGCTATTGCAAGCCATTGCCAAGTGCCCAAGCGCCGCGCCAATAGGGGCCAACAGGCCCCGTGGCGGGAAGGCGGGCCGTCACATGCGCCTCCGGGGCTGGATCCGGCCTATGCCGCTCATGCCCTTCTTGAGGAAGCCGTCGTACTGCTGGTTGAGCAGGTAGGACTGGATCTGGCCTATGGTGTCGAGCGCCACGCCCACCACTATGAGCAGGGCCGTGCCGCCGAAATAGAACTGCACGTCGAAATAACGGTACACGATGGAGGGGAGCAGGCAGATGACCGAGACGTAGAGTGCCCCCCACAGGGTTATGCGGGTAAGCACCCGGTCTATGTACTCGGCCGTCCTGGCCCCTGGCCTGATGCCCGGGACGAACCCCGAGTGCTTCTGCATGTTCTCCGCGACGTCCGCCGGGTTGAACTGCACCCCCGTGTAGAAGTAGCAGAAGAAGATGATGAGGGCCACGTAGAGCACGTTGTAGAGCACGCTCCCGGAGTTCACCCACTCGCTCATGCGCAGGATGGTGGGGTTGTCCGTGAACTGGCCGATGGTGGCCGGGAACATTATGAGGGAGCTTGCGAAGATGGGCGGGATGACCCCGGCCGGGTTAAGCTTCAAGGGCAGGTGGGTGGATCTGCCGCCCATTATCTTGTTCCCCACCACCCGCTGGGAGTAGTTGACCGGTATCCTTCGCTGGGCCCGTTCGCAGAAGACCACGCCCCCCACTATCAGAAGCATGCCGGCCACCAGGACCGCCATCTTTATGATGGTCTGATCCCCGCTGGACACGCTCTCGAAGACGCCCTTGATGGCGGAAGGCAGCCCGTCCACAATGCCTGCGAATATTATGATGGAGATGCCGTTTCCGATGCCCCGCTCGGTTATCTGCTCGCCCAGCCACATTATGAAGCAGGTGCCGGCGGCCAGGGTAACCATGGTCATGAGCCTGAACTGGAGCCCGGGCTCAAGGACCGCCCCGCTGGTGCCGGTGAACTGCATGCGCTCGAGGCCAACCGCCAGCATGTAGCCCTGGAAGAGGGAGAGCGCGACCGTCAGGTAGCGGGAGTACTGGGTGAGCTTGCGCCTGCCTGATTGGCCGCCCTCTTTCTTAAGCCTCCCGAGGTGGGGCACCACCACGGTCAGGAGCTCCACTATGATGGATGCCGAGATGTAGGGCATGATGCCCATGGCGAAGATGGAGAACTGGGAGAGCGCCCTCCCGGAGAACATGTCGAAGAGCCCCAAGAGCGTGTTGGCGTTGCTCCTGAAGAACTCGGCCAGGGCCGCTGTGTCCACCCCGGGCGTGGGGATGTGCGCCCCCAGCCGGTATACGGCCAATATGAAGAGCACGTAGAGGAGGCGGTTCCTGAGGTCCGCCGACTGCCCCGCGTTTCCCGTTCCACCTAGCACAGCTCACTCCCCCCAGGACGGCACCCTGCGCGTCCCCCTGCGGCCCCTAGAGGCCAAGGCCCTGGTCGCCCTTGCCCTTGCCCTTGCCGCCCAATGGCCGGATGGCAAGCGTACCGCCCAGGGACTCAACCGCGGCCTTCGCCTTGGCCGAGGCGCCCTGGACCACTAAGAAAAGCTTGTGCCTGAGCTCCCCCTTGGCGAGCAGCTTCACGGGCTTGCCCGGCCTTGAGAGCCCCCTGGAGGAAAGAACCTCCGCCGTCACCTCCTCGCCCTCCGAGAAGACGTTGAGGCTGTGGAGGTTAACCACCTCCCAGGACTTCTTGAAGATGTTGGTGAAGCCTCGCTTGGGGAGCCTCCGCTGGAGCGGCATCTGCCCTCCCTCGAACCCCGGCGGCGTCCCGCCGCCGGACCTTGCCTTCTGGCCCTTGCTGCCCCGGCCCGAGGTCTTGCCCTGGCCCGAGGCCTCGCCCCGGCCCACCCTCTTCCTGGCCTTGCGCGACCCCTTGGGGGGCGCCAGATCGTAGAGATCCATTTAAAAACTCCTCTTATGCCGACAAAGGCCCAAAAAGGCCCTGACCAAGAAATAACTTACGGGCTGACTATGGGCTGATTACGGGCTTACCAAGGGCCCTGACCAAGGGCCCTAACCAATGCCCGAGCCCCTTTCAGTCCCCGCCCAGCTCCTCGACCTTAAGGAGGTAGGATACCTTCCCCACCATGCCAAGGACCGGGGGGTCCGCCGTCTTCTCCACGCTGTGCCCTATGCGCCTCAGGCCGAGGGCCTTCACGGTCGCCCTGTGGGCCGGGAGCCTGCCTATGGTGCTTTTGACCTGGGTTATCCTGATACGCTTGTAGTCCGCCATGGGCGTCACTCCTTGGGAAAGGGCTTGTTGTGTGTGCGGGGCTCTTGTGGGTGGCTCTTGCGGGTTGGGGCTAAATTATGGTTTGTCAGGGAATGTCACGGAAAATCAGGGCTTGGGCTTGTAAGCCCATGGCCCCCCGCCTTCAGACCCTGAGCCTTTCCGGGGAGATGCCCCGCTCTTTCGCGACGGTCCTCGCGAGCTTCATCTGCCTCAGGGCGTCCATCGTGGCCCTTACCACGTTGTGGGGGTTGTTGGAGCCAATGACCTTGGTGAGAAGATCCTTCACCCCGGCAGCCTCCACCACGGCCCTTACCGAGCCGCCGGCTATGACGCCCGTGCCCTTGGCCGCGGGCTTGAGAAGGACCTGGCCCGAGCCGCAGTTGCCTATGGCCTGGTGGGGCACGGTCGTCCCTGCCAGATCCACGCTTATGAGGGCCTTCTTGGCGCGCTCGGTGCCCTTCCTGATGGCCTCGGGGACCTCCAGGGCCTTGCCGAGGCCGAAGCCCACCCGGCCCTTGCCGTCGCCCACCACCACTATGGCCGAGAAGGAAAAGCGGCGCCCGCCCTTCACGACCTTGGCCACGCGGTTCACGTGGACCACCTTGTCGACCAGTACGACCTCTTCAGTATCTCTGCTGCCGTAAGCCACCTTGCGGGACCTCCACCCTGTTTGTCCCCCGCTGCCTTGAAGGCAAAGCCCGCGGGGGGTATCCCTCGCCCCTAGAAGTTGAGGCCGCCCTCCCGGGCGCCCTCGGAGAGGGCCTTGACCCTCCCGTGGTACAGAAACCCGTTGCGGTCGAAGACCACGTCCTTGACCCCTTTCTCCAAAAGGAGCTCGGCTATCTTTTTGCCCACGTCCTTGGCCGCCTCGGACTTCTTCTTGCCCTTGAGGGAGTCCCTCAGGGACGGCGTCAGGGTGGATGCCGCGGCCAGCGTCACCTTCCCCGTGTCGTCTATGGCCTGGGCGTAGATGTGGGCCGCGCTCCTGAAAACGGAGAGCCTCGGACGCTCCGAGCTCCCCCTTACCTTGCGCCTGACCCTCTTCTGGCGGTTCAGCCTCGACAGTTCCTTCGCGTTCCTGGGCATGTCCCCCCCCGTGGAAGCCAAAGGGTTGCGGGGGCCAAAGGCCCCCGCAGGCCCCGTTCCTTGAAATTTTCCCGAAAAACGGCCCTTGGCGGCTACTTGCCGCCGGCCTTGCCTACCTTCCGGCGGATCTTCTCGCCGGAATACCTGATGCCCTTGCCCTTGTAGGGCTCTGGCGGCCTGAGGCTGCGGATGGTCGCGGCCACCTGGCCCAAGAGCTCCTTGTCGGAGGAGGACAGGGTGATTTTCCCGGCCTTGGCCTCCACCTTGGAGGACAATCCCTCGGGCAGCTTGAAGATTATCGGGTGGGAGTAGCCTAAGTTGAAGCGCAGGGCGTCCTTGCCCTCCTCGTCCACCTTCCAGCCCACCCCGACTATCTCAAGGGTCTTGGAAAAACCGTCCGAGACCCCTTTGACCATGTTGGCCACAAGGGTCCTGGACAGGCCCCAGAGGTTTTTGGTGGCGGGCCCCTCGACCCTTTGCCTTATCTTTATGACGCCGTTGTCGAGCTCTGCCACGACCTCGGGGTGAAGCTCCCTCGCGAGGGTGCCGTTGGGCCCCTTCACCTCGATCGTGCGGCCGTCTATCCTGACGCTCACGCCCTTGGGAAGCCCCACGGGCAGTTTGCCTATTCTGGACATAATCCCCTATCCCAATCCTTCCGGCCTACCACACCTGGCAGATGCTCTCCCCGCCCAGGCCGTGGCGCCTTGCCTCCTTGTCGGTCATGACCCCCCTGGAGGTGGAGACTATGAGCACGCCCAAGCCCGACAGCACGGGCTTGATGTCCTGGGCCTTCTCGTAGACCCTTCTTCCCGGCTTGGACACCCTCGCGAGCCCCTTGATGACCGGGGTGTTGCGGTCGGTGTATTTCAGGAAGATGCGGATGACCCCCTGCTGGTTGTCGCGGGAGACCTTGAAATTCTTTATGAAGCCTTCGTCCTTGAGTATGCGGACGATGGCCACCTTGAGGCGGGAGGCCGGGATGTCCACCCTGTCGTGCCGGGCGGAGATGGCGTTCCTCACCCTGGTAAGGAGGTCGGCTATGGGGTCGGTCATGGTCATGGCTCGCTCCTACCAGCTGGCCTTCAGGACGCCTGGGATCTCCCCTGCCAGGGCCATCTTCCTGAAGCAGATGCGGCAGAGGTTGAAGCGCCTGAGGTAGGCCCTGGGGCGACCGCATATGGGGCAGCGGTTGTAGGCCCTGGTGCTGAACTTGGGCTTGCGGGAGGCTTTTACGATCATGGAAGTCTTCGCCATATTGGCTCCTAGCTAATTGGCCCTAAGCGGCCCTGATTTCTCCTGATATGCGGTATCCGGCCCTGGTTGGCCCTAGTTGGTCCCGGCCTTGCGGAAGGGCATGCCCAGCTCGGCCAAAAGGAGCCTGGCCTCGTCGTCCGTCTTGGCCGTGGTCACGATGGAGATGTTGAGGCCCTTGACCTTGTCTATCTTGTCGTAGTCGATCTCGGGGAAGATTATGTGCTCCTTGATGCCCAAGGTGTAGTTGCCCCGGCCGTCGAAGGCCTTGGGGGACACGCCCCGGAAGTCGCGCACCCTGGGGAGCACGATGTTCAGGAGCTTGTCCAAAAAGTAGTGCATGCGGTCGCGCCTTAGGGTCACGGTCACCCCTATGGGGGTCTTCTCCCTGAGCTTGAAGGCCGCGATGTTGCGCTTGGCCTTGGTCACCACCGCCTTCTGGCCGCTGATGGCCGTAAGCTCCGCCTGGGCGGAGTCCAAAATCTTCGGCTGTTCCTTGGCCTCGCCCAAGCCCATGTTCAGCGTCACCTTCAGAAGCTTGGGGATCTGGTTCACGTTCTTGTAGCCGAACTCCTTTTGGAGCTTGGGCGCGACCGTGTTTTGAAAGTGTTCCTTCAGTCTGGGGGCCATGGGGAGGCTCCTTCCGGCTCGTCAAGGCTTGCCCTTGATAGCCTATTGTTTCCGGGACCTTGGATGGGGTCCCTTAGGACTTCCTGTCGTCCATGTCCTTGCCGCAGTGCTTGCAGACCCTGATGCTCACGTTCCTCATCCTGTCGGAGCGGGTGACGTTCGCGACCCTGTGGGAGATGCGGGTGGGCCTGTGGCAGTTGGGGCACAGGAGCATCACGTTGGAGACGTGTATGGGCCGCTCGGTCATCTTTCTCTCGCCCACCTGGTTCTGGTCGGGCCTGGGCTTGAAGTGCTTCATGCCCATGTTGACCCCTTCCACCACGACGGAGTGGGTCTTGGGCCTGTATTCGCGCAATTTCCCGGCCTTGCCCTTGGCTGGCCCGGATATCACGTGGAGGGTGTCGCCTTTCCTGAACTCCGGGCGCCTGGCCTTGGGCCTTGAGTCCTTGTTGGCTTTCTGGGTCTGTGCCATCTTATATGACCTCCGGCGCGAGCGACACGATCTTCGCGAAACGCCTCGCCCTGAGTTCCCTCGCCACCGGGCCGAATATGCGGGTGCCGATGGGCTCCTTGTCCTTGTTTATGAGGACGGCCGAGTTGTCGTCGAACTTGATGTAGGAGCCGTCCTGGCGGCCGACCTCCTTGACGGTCCTCACGATCACGGCCTTGGCCTTGTCGCCCTTCCTGACCTTGGAGTTGGGCAGGGCCTCCTTCACGGACACCACTATGATGTCCCCAAGGGAGGCGTAGCGGCGCCTGGAGCCGCCCAGGACCTTTATGCAGGACACCTCTTTGGCCCCGGAGTTGTCGGCGACCGTGAGTCTTGTTTCCGGTTGTATCATCTTTCGTCTCCGAAACGCCCTGGCCTAGGCCTGGCTGGCCAGGACCTTTATGAGCCTCCAGCGCTTGAGCTTGGACAAAGGCCTGGACTGGACTATCTCCACGGTGTCGCCCATGCGGGCCTGGTTCTTCTCGTCGTGGGCCATGAACTTGGCCCTGCGGCGGATGTACTTCTTGTAGACCGGGTGCTGCACCTGGCGGTTCACCAGCACCACCACGGTCTTGTCCATCTTGTCCGACACTACCACCCCCGTAAGGGTTTGGTTGGGGCGCCTCTCTTCCACGGTTTACCTTTCCTCCAGGCCTCAGGCCGGTTTGTTTTTTTGGTTTACGAAGGTGAGCACCTTGGCCAGCTCCCGGCGGGTGCGGCGTATGGAGCGGTGGTCCTTCAGCTTGTTCGCGGCGTGGTCCATGCGCAGGGTGAACAGCGACTCCCGCAGGCTTCGCTCCTTTTCCCTCAGCGCGCCGAGACCCAGCTCGGACAGGTTCTCCCTATCTTTCACAGTACCTCCCCCCTAACCACGAAGCGGGACGCGAAGGGCAGCTTGTTGGCGCAGAGGCGCATGGCCTCGCGGGCCACGTCCTCGCCCACCCCGTCCATCTCGAAGAGCAGCCTGCCGGGCTTGATCACGGCGACCCAGCCCTCGGGCGCGCCCTTGCCCTTGCCCATGCGCGTCTCGGCCGGCTTCTTGCAGACCGGCTTGTCCGGGAACACCCGGCACCAGAGCCTGCCGCCGCGCTTGACGTGGCGGTTGATGGCCACGCGCCCCGCCTCTATCTGCTGCGCGGTCAGGTAGCCCCTGGATAGGGCCAAGAGCCCGAAGCGGCCAAAATCAAGGCTGAAGCCGCCCTTGGCCTGGCCGCCGCGGCGGCCCTTCTGCTGTTTCCTGTATTTGGTGCGTTTGGGGGAAAGCATGGGAGCCCCGCCTCCGTTCGTCTTTTATCCCCGCCCGGGGGCTTGCGCCCCCAGGCGGGCTATGCCTGCCGTTCTTGAGGCCGGGTTATCGCGGCCTAAGGATTCCCTACCGGGTTTCGCGGCCATGGGCCGCGGGACCCCCGGCCCCCCGCTACTCGCGGGTGGGCTCGTCCGTGATTATCTCGCCCTTGAAGATGTGGACCTTCACCCCGATGACCCCGTAGGTGGTCTTGGCCTCGGCGAAGCCGTAGTCCACGTCGGCGCGCAGGGTGTGGAGCGGCACCCGCCCCTCCCTGTACCACTCCCGGCGGGCCATCTCGGCCCCGCCCAGGCGGCCCGCGCAGTGGATCTTGATGCCCTGGGCCCCGAACTTGAACGCGAGCGACATGCTCTTCTTCATGGCCCTGCGGAAGGCCATGCGCCTCTGGAGCTGCTGGGCCACGGTCTCGGCCACCAGCTGGGCGCAGATCTCGGGCTTGCGGACTTCCTTGATCTCAATCATGACCTCGCGGCGCTGGGGCTTGCCGTCCGGGGGGCGCTTGCCCCTCTGGGGCTTCCCCACAAGGCGCTCGAGCTCCTTTTTGAGGTTGTCTATCTCCGCGCCCTTCTTGCCTATCACGACCCCGGGCCTAGCCGTGTAGATCGAGAGTTTCACCTTGTTCGCGAAGCGCTCTATCTCTATGTTGGAGACGGAGGCCTGCTCCAGCTTCTTCTTCACGTAGTCGCGGATCCGTTTGTCCTCCACCACGTAGAGTCCGAAATCCTTGCCCGCGTACCAGCGGGAGCCCCAGGTCTTTATGACGCCCAGGCGGAAGCCCAGGGGGTGCGTTTTCTGGCCCAAAATCCCCTCCTACGGTTTTCTCGCGACTGTCACGGTTATGTGGCAGGTGCGCTTGAGTATCGGCTCGGCCTTCCCGTGGGACACCGGCTGGTGCCTCTTGAGGAACTTGCCCTTGTCGATTACGACCGACCTCACCACCAGCTGGTCCGGCTCGGGCGGGTTGGGCTTGGAGGTGTTGATGGCGTTGTACATGGCCGAGTACAGGACCTTGGATATGAGCCTTGCCGAGCTGGTCTCGGAGTTGCGGAGAAGGTTCAGGGCATCCTCCACGCCCTTCCCGGGCAAGAGCCTCGCCCTGAGCCTCGCCTTGTCGGGCGGGCAGCGCAGGAAGCGGCCAATCGCCATCCACTCGTTTGGGTCCTTGCGCCTGTCCTTCCTGGACTTTACCTCGCTAGCCATGGATGGTTACCCCCTACTTGCGAACGGGCTTCTTGACCTTCTTGTCGGCCGCGTGGCCGTAGAAGGTCCTGGTTGGGGCGAACTCGCCCAGCTTGTGCCCCACCATGTTCTCCGTGACGAATACCGGCAGGAACTTCTTGCCGTTGTGGACCGCGTAGGTGATTCCCACCATGTCGGGTATTATGGTGGACCTCCTGGACCAGGTCTTTATCACGCGGCGGTCGCCCGCGGCCACGGCCATGTTGGTCTTGGCCATGAGGTGCTCGTCCACGAAGGGGCCTTTCTTCACGCTGCGGGGCATAGGATCTCCTAAAGGTTCCTTTCGGGCCCTGTCTTGGGCCCAAGGGCTATTACCTCTTGTTGCGCTTCTTCACTATGAAGCGGTCGGAGGGCTTGGACTTCTTCCTGGTCTTGAACCCCTTGGTGGGCATGCCCCAAGGGGACACGGGGTGCCTGCCGCCCGAGCTCTTGCCCTCGCCGCCGCCCAAGGGGTGGTCGACGGGGTTCATGGCGACGCCCCTCACGTGCGGCCTGCGGCCCAGCCAGCGGGTGCGGCCGGCCTTGCCCAACGAGACGCTGTTGTGGTCGCTGTTGCCTACCTGGCCTATCGTCGCCTTGCAGGCGGCGAGTATCCTGCGGGTCTCGCCGGAGGGGAGCTTGAGCAGGACGTAGGCACCCTCCTTGGCCATGAGCTGGGCCGAGTTCCCGGCGCCCCTTGCCAGCTGGCCGCCTTTGCCTGGCTTCATCTCCACGTTGTGGATGTCGGTCCCCAAGGGGATCTGGAGCATGGGGAGGGCGTTTCCGGGCCTGATGTCGGCCTTCTCGGCCGAGAGCACCGTGTCCCCCGGCTTGAGCCCCTGCGGCGCGAGAATGTAGCGCTTGTCGCCGTCGGCGTAATGGATGAGCGCGATGCGGGCCCCCCGGTTGGGGTCGTACTCTATGGTCCTTACCTTCCCGGGGACATCGGCCTTGTCACGCTTGAAGTCTATCAGCCTGTAGCGCCTTTTGTGGCCGCCACCCCTGAACCTGCAGGTTATGCGCCCCAGGTTGTTGCGGCCGCCGGTCCTGGGCTTGGGCCTCGTGAGCGACTTCTGCGGCTTGGACGCGGTCAGCTCCTCGAAGGTGGGGTAGCTCTGCCCGCGCCTGCCCGGGGATGTCGGTTTTACTTCCTTGATGCCCATCTGTATCCTCCGCCCGGCCTAGAGCCTCTGCAGGGAGTCTATGGCCTTCCCCGCCCTGAGCGTCACTATCGCCTTCTTGCGCTCGGGCGTGTAGCCGCCCTTGCCCCTGCCGCGGCGCTTGAACTTGCCGGGGCGGATGTGCGTCCGAACCGACAGTATGTCTTCCTTGGAAAGCCCGAACGCGGTGCACACCGCCTTCAGGATGTCCGGCTTGTGGGCCTTTTTGTCCACCTGGAAGAAGTAGAGGGAGGGTTTTCCCTGCTCGTCTTCCTGGGAGACGTAGGACTTCTCCGTGAAGATGGCCCTCTGGATGACGTGCCGCACGTCCGTGGGGCGCAGCGACTTGTCATGGGCCTTCCTTGCGGCCTTGCCGGAGGCCTTGCCCGGGGCCTTGCTTGGGGCCTTGCCCGGGGCCTTGTTTGCGGCCTTGCTGGCCTTGCCTCTTTCCTTCTCGCTCATGTTGCGACCTTTTGCCTTGTTTCCGGGAGCCTGTCTTGGCCGGCATCCCTTGGCCGGCATCCCCTGGCCGGTATCCCTTGGCCGATATCCATTGGGACCTTTGGCCGGATGCTAGCCAAGCCGGCTGCCCTTGCCCGCGAGCCTCTCCTCGATCATGGGGACCGCGTCCTTTAGGAGCACCAGGTTCTTGAGCCTCAGGAGGTCGTAGCAGTTGAGCCCCTCCTGGCGCAGCACCCTTACCGTGGGTATGTTCCTCGCGGCCCTTTCCAGGAAGGGGTCCCTTCCAGGTATCACAAGGGTGAGGGTGGGGTAGCCGAGCTTCAGGACGGCCTTGTGGAAGAGCCTGGTCTTGGGCTCGGGCAGGGGGAAGTCGTCTATGACCAAGAGCCTCTTCTCCGAGAGCAGGGAAGAGAGCACCGATATGAGGGCGCCCTTCCTCACCTTGGAAGGCGGCCTGAAGGAGTAGTCCCTGGGGTGCGGCCCGAAGATGACCCCGCCCTTCCTGAGCAGCGGCGAGCGCCTGGTGCCCATGCGGGCCCTGCCCGTCTTCTTCTGGCGGTAGGGCTTGCGGGTGGAGAACGCCACCTCGCCCCTGGTCTTGGTGTCCGCGGTGCCCCTGCGCCTGGATGCCAGCTGGGCCCTCACCGCCTCGTGGACAAGCCAGGGCTTGGGGGTGGCCCCGAAGACCCTGTCGTCCAGGTCAAGCTCGCCCACCTTCTCCATCAGGAGGTTGTAGATGTCCGCTGTCGGCATGCTTTCTTTCCTATGCTTTTTATCGCCTTGGGGGCTAGGCGCCCTTGGGGGCGCCCAGAAGGCCCCCCTTCTTGGGGATGGCGACTATCTTCCTTAGCAAAAGAAGCCCCCCGTTGGGCCCGGGCACCGCCCCCTTCACGAGGATGACCCCGTACTCCGGGCGGCTGTCCACGATCTCGAGGTTCTTGACGGTTACCCTCGCGGCCCCGTGATGGCCCGCCATCTTCTTGCCGGGGAGCACCCGGCTGGGGTCGGCGGCGCAGCCTATGGACCCGGCGGACCTCGGGGTGAGGCAGCCGTGGGTGGCCCTGCCGCCCCCGAAACCGTGCCGCTTCATGACGCCCGCGAAGCCCCTGCCCTTGGATATCCCGGTCACGGCCAGCTTGTCGCCGGGCTGGAAGACGGAGAGATCCACTTGCGAGCCGACGGCCGGGTCCGGGTCGCCCTCCCCGAGCCTGAACTCCGCGAGCCTCTTGAAGGCCCCGTCGAGCCCGCAGGCTTTGGCGTGCCCGCTCTCGGGCTTGTTGGGGCGGCGCTTGGCGCCGTAGCCCAGCTGGACCGCCCGGTAGCCGTCCTTTTCCAAGGTCTTCACCTGCGCGACCGCGCAGGGCCCCGCAAGCACCACGGTGACGGGGACGGAGCTGCCGTCCCCGAGGAAGAGCCGGGTCATGCCCAGCTTCTTGGCAATCAGGCCGTTCATCAGAGTTTAAGCTCCACGTCCACCCCGGCGGAGAGATCAAGCTTCATCAGGGCGTCGACCGTCTGCTGGGTGGGGTCCAATATGTCCAGGAGCCGCTTGTGGGTGCGCACCTCGAAATGCTCCCTGGACTTCTTGTCCACGTGGGGCGAGCGCAGCACGCAGGTGCGGTTTATGGACGTGGGGAGCGGCACGGGGCCCGCCACCCGGGCGCCTGTCCTTTTCGCGGTCTCCACTATCTCCTGGGTGGATCTGTCCAGGAGCTTGTGGTCGTAGGCCCTCAGGCGTATGCGGATTTTCTGGTTGTTAAGCATTTCCTGCCTTCGTTCGGGAATGGGAGATGGGTCCCTACTCTATGATCTCGGTTATGACTCCCTGGCCCACGGTCTTCCCGCCCTCGCGGATGGCGAAGCGCATCTCCTTTTCCATCGCGATGGGGGTGATGAGGGTCACGGTGCAGGCTATGTTGTCCCCGGGCATGACCATCTCCACGCCCTCGGGGAGGGTGAGCACCCCCGTCACGTCCGTGGTCCTGGCGTAGAACTGGGGCCGGTACCCGCTGAAGAAGGGCGTGTGGCGGCCGCCGTCCTCTTTGGTGAGGATGATGACCTCGGCCTTGAACTTCGTGTGCGGGACTATGGACCCGGGCTTGGCCACCACCTGGCCGCGCTCCACCTCGTCGCGCTTGGTGCCCCTGAGAAGCAGCCCCAGGTTGTCGCCGGCCTGGCCCTGCTCCAAAAGCTTGTGGAACATCTCGACGCCCGTCACAACCGTCTTCTGGGGCTTGCGGATGCCCAGGATGTCGACCTCCTCGCCCACCTTGATGACCCCGCGCTCCACGCGGCCCGTCACCACGGTGCCCCTGCCCGAGATGGAGAACACGTCCTCCACGTTCATGAGGAAGGGCTTGTCCACGTCCCTTACGGGCTCGGGGATGTACTGGTCCACCGCGTCCATGAGGTCCAGGATGGGCTTGCACCACTCGCAGTCGGCCTGGCCGCAGCCATGCTCGAGCGCCTTCAGGGCGGAGCCGCGGATGATGGGGGTCTTGTCGGCCGGGAAGCCGTTCTTCTCCAAAAGCTCCCTGAGCTCAAGCTCAACCAGCTCCAAAAGCTCGGGGTCGTCCACCATGTCGCACTTGTTGAGGAAGACCACGATGTAGGGCACCCCCACCTGGCGGGCCAGGAGGATGTGCTCGCGGGTCTGCGGCATGGGCCCGTCGTCCGCGCCCACCACCAGGATCGCGCCGTCCATCTGGGCCGCGCCCGTAATCATGTTCTTGATGTAGTCGGCGTGCCCCGGGCAGTCCACGTGGGCGTAGTGGCGCTTCTCGGTCTCGTACTCCACGTGGGCGGTCGCGATGGTGATGCCCCTCGCCTTCTCCTCGGGGGCCTTGTCGATCTCGTCGAAGGGCGTGTAGGTCGCCCCGCCGCGCTTGGACAGGATCAAGGTGATGGCCGCCGTGAGCGTGGTCTTCCCGTGGTCGATGTGGCCGATGGTGCCGACGTTAACGTGGGGTTTGGTGCGATCGAATTTCTTCTTGGCCATTTTGTACTGCCTCCAGTTGAAAGGCTAATTGGGAGGGCCGCGAAATCTTTGCGGCCCGCCCCGGTTCTTCTCTGACTTAAGGTTTTCGGTGCTTGTAGCCTTGGGCGTCAGGCGTTCCGCCTGCCGCCGTCCCTCCTGCGCTCCCTCTCGGCAATGAGTTCCCTCGCCGCGTTCTCCGGGAGCTCCCCGTAGCGGCCGAACTGCATGGTGAAGACGGCGCGGCCCTGGGTCCTGCCCCTCAGCTCGGTGGAGTAGCCGAACATGTTGGCGAGGGGGACCTCGCCCTTGACCACCTGGATCCTCCCCTGGCCCTCCTGGGAGACTATCCTCCCCCTGCGGGAGGATATGTCCCGGATGACCTCGCCCACGTACTCCTCGGGGGTCACTATCTCAAGGTCCATGACGGGCTCGAGTATCACCGAGCGGGCCTTCCTGAGGCCCTCCTTGAACCCGATGGACCCGGCTATGGAGAAGGCCATCTCCGAGGAGTCCACCTCGTGGAAGGCGCCGTCGAAGAGGGTGACCCTAACGTCGGTCACCGGGAAGCCGGCCCTGACGCCGCCCTTGCGGGCGGCGTCCATGACGCCCTCGCCCACGGCGTTGTGGTATTCCTTGGGGACCGTGCCGCCCACCACCGCGGTCTCGTACACTATCCCGGAGCCGGGCTCCAGAGGCTCGAGCCTCAGCTCCACCACCCCGAACTGGCCGTGGCCCCCGCTCTGGCGCACGTGCCGGCCCTCGGCCTCGACCGTCTGGGTGATGGTCTCCCGGTAGGCGACCTGCGGGGCCCCCAGCTCCACCTGCAGCCTGAACTCCCTGCGGAGCCTCTCGGCCACTATCTCCAGGTGCAGCTCGCCCATGCCGCTCATTATGGTCTCCCCGGTCTCCTCGTCCTGGCGGACCCTCAGGGAGGGATCCTCGGTCACAAGCTTTCCCAAGGCCTGGGAGAGCTTGTCCCGGTCATCCTTGTTCCTGGCCTCCAGGGCGATGTGGATGACGGGCTCGGGTATGAGCATGTTCTCAAGGACCACGGGCTCGGACTCGGAGCAGAGGGTGTCGCCCGTGGTGGTGTTCTTGAGCCCCACCGCGGCGACTATGTCGCCAGCCCCCGCCTCCTTTATCTCCTCGCGCTTGTTGGCGTGCATCTTCAGGAGCCTGCCGATGCGCTCGCGGCCCGGTTTGACCGAGTTCCAGACCTGGTCGCCGTTTTTTATGGTCCCCGAATAGATCCTCAGGAAGGTGAGATGCCCGGCGTAGGCGTCGTTCCAGAGCTTGAAGGCCAAGGCCGAGAAGGGGGCCGCGGGGTTCGCCTCCCGTATGGCCTCGCCGCCCTTGGGATCCTCGCCCTTGACGGGCGGTATGTCGGCGGGGGACGGCAGGTAGTCGACCACCGCGTCGAGCAGGGGCTGCACCCCCTTGTTCTTGAAGGCCGAGCCCAGAAGGACCGGCACGCAGTCGAGGCTTAGGGTGCCCTTGCGGATGATTGCCTTGAGCCTTTCCGAGTCCACGTCCCTGCCTTCCAGGTAGTCCTCCACAAGGCTGTCGTCGAAGTCGGCCAGGGTCTCGATGATTGCGGCCCTGGCGGCCTTGGCCTGGGCCAACATGTCGCCTGGGATCCCCGTCTCTTCCAAAAAGCCCGGGTCGTTGGGGTTCTTGGAGTAGCGGATGGCCTTCATGGAGAGAAGGTCCACCACCCCCTCGAACTTGTCCTCTTTCCCGATGGGAAGCTCCAAGAGCAGGGGCCTTGCCAGCAGCTTGTCCCTGATCTCCCCCAGCACCCTCTCGTAGTCCGCCCCCTGGCGGTCCATCTTGTTGATGAAGGCTATGCGGGGGACCCCGTAGCGGTCCGACTGCCTCCAGACGGTCTCGGACTGGGGCTGGACGCCCCCCACCGCGCAGAAGACCGCGACCGCCCCGTCCAGGACCCTCAGGCTGCGCTCCACCTCTATGGTGAAGTCGACGTGCCCTGGGGTGTCTATTATGTTTATGCGGTGCCCCTTCCAGAAACAGGTGGTCGCGGCGGACGTGATGGTGATGCCCCGCTCCTGCTCCTGGTCCATCCAGTCCATGACGGCCTTGCCGTCGTGGACCTCGCCTATCTTCTGGGAGACGCCCGTGTAGTAGAGGATCCTCTCCGAGGTGGTGGTCTTTCCGGCGTCTATGTGGGCTATTATCCCGATGTTCCGGGTAACGTCTATGTTTGAGGTCTTGGACAAGATTTTTCCTTGCTCCGCCCTGTGCGAATGCCGTGGTTCCGACCCCCGCCATGCTTCGCGGGGTTGGCCCGTCCGCGGGCCGCCTGCCTGCGGCTCCCTGCCGCTTGTTACGCGCTATGTGTTGTGTCCGCCGCCCTGGTTGGTAGTCTTTGGCAGCCGTTGGTGGCTATTGTCCGTTGTTAGCTGTTGTCGGGCCTTATTGGATGCCCGTTCCCCGGGGGGGCGCCTTAGTGCCTTAGCGTTTCGCGGCCTTTGGCACCCGGGGGATGCCCGAAAGGGCCAAAAAATCCGCCGGGGGGAAACCTTGTCGCATATGGTTGCGAAAAAGGTCAATCCTACCAGCGGTAGTGGGCGAAGGCCTTGTTGGCCTCTGCCATGCGATGGGTCTCCTCGCGCTTTTTGACGGCCGCGCCGCGGCCCTGGGAGGCGTCCATCAATTCGGATGCCAGCTTCGCGGTCATGCCCTTCTCGCCCCGCTTGCGGGAGTAGGATATGAGCCAGCGGATGGACAGGGCCACCTTCCTGTCCGGGCGTATGTCCATGGGGACCTGGTAGGTGGAGCCGCCCACCCTCTTGCTCTTCACCTCGAGCGAGGGCCTCACCTGCTCCATGGCCTTCTCGAAGACCTTGAGCGGGTTGTCCTTGGTCCTGTCGGCTATGAGGTCGAAGGCCCCGTAGAGGATCTCCTCGGCGCGGCTCTTCTTGCCCCTTTTGAGAAGGCAGTTGATGAAGCGGCTTACCTGCTTGCTGCCGTACTTGGGATCCGGCAGGGTCTCTTTCTTGGATACTTCTCTGCGCCTTGGCATCTGCTCTGTTTCCTTTGGCTTCCCGCCCGTGATAAAGACCAAGGGCCGTAAGCCCTATTTGGGCAGCTTGGCCCCGTACTTGCTTCTTCCCCGCCGCCTCTTGGCGACCCCTATGGAATCGAGCACGCCCCTTATGATGTGGTAGCGCACGCCGGGGAGGTCTTTCACCCTGCCGCCCCTTATGAGCACCACCGAGTGCTCCTGGAGGTTGTGCCCCTCGCCGGGGATGTAGGCCGTGACCTCCATGGAGTTGGACAGGCGCACGCGGGCCACCTTCCTCAAAGCCGAGTTGGGCTTCTTTGGGGTCGCGGTGTAGACCTTTATGCAGACGCCCCTCTTCTGGGGGCAGGCCTTCAGGGCCGGCACCGTGTTCTTCTTGAGCTGGGCCTTGCGCCCCTTCCGGATGAGCTGGTTTATGGTGGGCATTGGCTTTCCTTGGCGTGGGACGTGTCCGGCCTCAGGCCGCAAAAACCATGGACGAGGCCGCCTGGCGGCCACGCCATGGCAAAAAAGAAAAAAATACCCTTCTCCAGGCCTTAACACCCTTCTGGACCGTCTCGGTCCCGGGTTCGCCAGGGAAGGTCAGCCGTTTTCGCCGGCATGGTATGGGCTGGCTCCAAGTGTACTCGGGTGCTTGGGTGCCGGCCTCTGAGGTTTAAGTCTTATAGCAGAGAAAAATCAGGATTGCAAGGGGGTTAGGTCCCGGGCTTTGTAAAATTTTCCAATTTTTTTTCAGGGCCCTTGGGAAAGCTAATTTCAACAACATGTTGTGGATCAATTGCCCCAAATCACAACTCTTGGCCCATGGTTGACGGCCTCAGGCCCTTGCCACGGGCCCTGGGGCGCAAGGAAAGCTCCTTGGGAGGGGCCCTGCAGCGGGCGCACCATAACATTATATAGAAGGAGGGCGGGGAAGCAAGCAACGGGCCGGAGGCCCAGGCCCAGAGGGGGTATCGGGGGTATCGGGGCTTAAGACGGGGCTTAAGCCCCGGCCCTGGATGCCGTCCTAAGCAGGGCCCGCTCCCCCTTCCTCTCTATCCGCCTCCCGGCCGGGAGATCCACCCCGCCCCGGCCGCCCGAGGCAATGAAGTCCAGGGCCATCTGGACGGAGGCGAGCCCCAGGGGCTCGCCCCCGCCCTTGCCTATGCCAGGGACCAACCTCAGGGCCCTTCCCATAAGCCGCCTCCGTTCGGCCAGGGACAGTTCGCCGAAGGCTTTTAAATCAAGGAGAAAGGACCCCCCGCCCTCTGGGGTGAGAAGCCTGGGGAACAGAAGGGAGAGCCTGTCCTCCCATAGCCCCTCCTCGGCCCGGGCGATGAGGCTCGCCCGGGCGAAGGCCTGGTTGAGGTGGGGGTTCAGCTTCCTTAAAAGCGGCAGCACCTCGTGGCGCAGCAGGTTCCTCGGAAGGGAGAGGTCCCCGTTGGAGGGATCCTCCACCCAGGAAAGCCCCGGGGCCTTGGCGAGTTCCAAGAGCTCGCTTTTGGAAAAGCCCAAGAGCGGGCGGAGCAGCCGCCCGCTCTTGGGCGGGATGCCGACAAGGCCGCCCGGGCCGGCCCCCTTCACGAGTTTCAAAAGTATGGTCTCGGTGAGGTCGTCCGCATGGTGGGCTGTGACCACGTAATCCGCCCCGAAAGCGAGGCGCGCGGATTCCAGGGCCCCGTAGCGGGCGGCCCTGCCTGCCTCCTCCAGGCCCTTCCCCCGCTCCGCGGCAAGGGAGCGCACGTCGATGGCCAAGGTATCGAAGCCCACCCCCAGGGCGGCCGCGAGGCCCTTGGCCCTCAGGGCCTCCTCTTGGGACCCGGGCCTCAGCCCGTGGTCCACGTGGAAGGCAAGGACCCTCCCCTTCGGGACGAGCTTGGCCATGAGGAAGCACAGGGCCAGGGAGTCCGGCCCGCCGGAGAAGCCCAGGACGTAGGAACTTCCCGCAAAACCGGGGACCAGGGAGGACATTTCCTCTTTGAACCTGCCAAAAAGGCCGACGAGGCCCGTGTCCTTGCTATCCGTCATTGTCTCCTGTGGGCTCCTATGGGCCCCTTCGGGCAGCTGTGCCGCAAGCATGGCCTGACATTACCCGATATTCCCTGACATGCCCTGACATGCCCCATTCGGGCCGTGGTTTTGCGCTCGCGCAGGGGCATTCTACAGCAAACGCCTTTGCCCTGGAACCTTGGGGGCGGCTTTGACAGTTGGGCCATGGCTTCCACAAGTGGCCTTGGCTTCCCGGACAAAGTGCCTTGATAGACAGGTTATTCTAATTTTACATGGAAGAACCGCTTCCAAGGCCTTGGACCAAAGTCCGCCCAGAGCGAGGACTCGCAAAAGGCTTTGCTTTCCCGGGCCCGAGCCCCAGGCTTTTGCTTTCAAAAACCCGCCAAAAAAAGCTAAAATGGTAAGGCATCAAAAGAGCGCGCCAAGGCCAACGGATGCCCCGCGCACCGGTAGCCATCCCGGTGAAAGGCGCCTGCGGCCAAGGCGCCGGAGAGGGGGTAGCGAAAGAATGGACAATCCTTTCTCAGACCTCATCAGGATAAAGAACTCTCTCCCCAAGACCGCCAAAAAGACGGCCAAAGCTGAGCGGAAGGCCCAAGCGGCGCAGCTCCCCCCGGAAGCGCCCCCGCCCCCAATCTCCGAGACGGACGCCTTTTTGACGGCCATGGACGGGGTGATACCCCTGAAGGGCCCCGCGAAGCGGGTGCCCTGCGGGCCGCCCAAGGCCGGGAGCCACCCGGTGCCGGCGGTGAACGAGGACAAGGAGGTGCTCCAGCACCTCCGGGACCTGGTCAGGGGTAACGCCGACTTCGACCTTTCCTTCTCGGACGAATTCATAGAGGGGCACGTTAAGGGCCTCCCTGAGAAGCTGATCCGCTCCCTGAAGGCTGGGTCCCTGCCCCTGGAGGACCGCCTGGATCTCCACGGGCACTCCCTGGAGGAGGCCAGGAAGGCCCTCTCCAAGTTCATCAGCGGAAGCTCCCTCCTTGGCAAGAAGACCGTGCTGGTCATCCATGGAAGGGGCCTGCGCTCGCCGGACAAGAATCCCGTCCTCAAGTCCAACCTGGAGAACCTGCTCCTCAAGACCCACATAAAGAAGTACATCCTGGCCTTTTGCTCGGCCAAGCCCTGCGACGGCGGCACCGGCGCGAGCTACGTGCTGCTGCGCGACCCGAGGAAGGCGAGGGCCCGCAAGGGCCGCTGACCCCCAAAAGGCCCCAGGCCTTGAAAGGCCCGCGCGAGGCAAGCCCCGGGGGCTTTGGCCACCCAGGACAGCTGCGGCCTTTGCGGCCCAAGGGCCCTGCCTTGGGCAAGGGCAAGGGGATGCCATAAGGGGATCACTCCATGACGCGGCTAGCGGGGCGCATCGCCAAGGAAGCAAAGAGCCCATTCATGTTTTTCGTCTACTTCGCCCTAATATTTACCTCCTACCTCTTCCTGAGCGTCGTCTGGCCCCTTCCCGCGGGGAAGCTCGCGAAAGCCCTCATTACAATCCTCATCCTGCTCTCCATAGGGCGGATTGCGATAATGAGGGAGATCTTCGGCGGCCTGGGCGGCATCGAGTGCGACCGGAGGCTTTTAATAGTCACCAGCTTCCTCCAGGACACGGTGATCTTCCTCTTCATGCTGGCTGTCCTGAGGGACGCGGCCTATGTCCTTAGCCTAGTCAGCCATGCCTCCGCCTCCCTTGAAGGGTGGGGCCTGGGCTTCAGGAAGGCCATAAAGGGCGTGAACATGACCGTGGCCCTTGCTGCGGCGGCCGCGCTTCTTTCGGGCTACGCCCTCTACGAGGCCGCCAAGGTGCCCAGGGTTGACAGGGTGGAGGCCGAGATACCGGGGCTGCCCCCGGCCCTGGACGGGCTCAAGGTGGCGCTGCTCGCGGACCTTCACATATCCCGCTTCTTCGACAGGCCCTGGGTGGAGGAAGTGGTGAAGGTCACGAACAGCCTTGACCCCGACCTTATCCTGATACCGGGCGATCTTGTCGACGGGGAGGTGAGCCTCAGGGCGGTGGACGTCGCGCCGCTCGCGGAGCTTAAGGCCCCCTACGGCAAGTTCTACTGCGTGGGCAACCACGAGTACATCTCGGATCTCCCCAAGTGGCTTCCGGCCTTCCAAGCCTTGGGGCTAACAAACCTCTACAACCAGAACGCGGCCCTGGACGTCAGGGGCTCGACCCTGTACCTTGTTGGCGTCACCGACCAGGCGGCATACGGCCGCAACCTGCCCGGCCCGGATCTAAGGGCGGCCTTGAAGGGCGTGCCATCGGGGGCGTCCCCGGTCATACTGCTTGAGCACAGGCCCCACAACGCGGCGGGGAACGCCAAGGACGGCAGGGTCACCCTCCAGATATCCGGGCACACCCACGGGGGGCTGTTCCCGGGGCTCAAGTCCTTGACAAAACGCTCAAACCAAGGTTATTTGTCCGGATGGTACGAGGTGGATGGCATGAGGCTCTACGTGCACCGGGGGTCCGGACTGTGGGCCGGGGTGCCGGCAAGGATACTCGATCCGTCGGAGATCACCCTCCTAACGTTAAGGGTGCCGTCCGATGAAAGGACCCACCAAGACGCGGCCCCGCCGCAGGCGGGGCCGGTGGGGGGCCCAACGGCAGGGGACGATGCCGCGTAAGTCGCGGCAAGGTCTGTATAAAAGAGACAAACCATGCTGAAATATTACAAGTTCGGCGATGAGGGACCGGAAGAGACCGATCACAAGGAAGCCGAGTTCATAAACATCGAAGAGCCCACCCAGCTGGAGGTGGAGGCCTTGGAGCAGGAGCTAAGGCTCCCCCACACCTTCGTGAACGACCCCCTGGACCCCAAGGAGCGGCCCAGGGTGGAGCAGGAGCTCCCGGCCACCCTAATCATCGTCAGGATCCCAAGGCTTCCCACCGCCATGGAGAAGCACCACCTCACGACAGTGCCCTTGGGGATAATATTCACAAGGGACAAGATAATAACCATCTGCAGGGACCGGGATCTTGTGGTGAACCTTCTTAAAAGGGCCTCCCGCAAGCCCAAGCCGAACTGCAGGTTCTCCGTCGCCTTCAAGCTCCTAATCGAGAGCTCCAGGGACTTCATCAACCACTTGGAGCGCTTGGAGGAGCTCACCAACAGGGCGGAGTCAACGCTTTCCAAGGCCCAGCAGAACGAGGAGATCATGATGCTCCTCACAATTGAGAAGGCGCTCATCAACTACACGGTGGCCCTTCGCTCCAACCGGGGCATCATGGAAAAGCTCATGGAGAACACCACCATCCACCTGCGCCCGGAGGAAATCGACCTCCTGGAGCGCGCCTTGACCGAGAACCAGCAGGCCATATTCACGGCGGACATATTCGGCCAGGTGCTGGGGAGCATGAGCGACGCGTTCGGGACAATAATATCCAACAACCTCAACAAGGTCATGAAGTTCCTGACCGGCATCACCATAATACTTATGCTTCCCACGCTCATAGCCGGGCTTTACGGCATGAACGTCGTGCTCCCGCTTGAGAAACACCCATACGCGTTCTGGATAATTTTGTTCGGCTGCTCCATATCCGGGATCCTCCTCTGGCTCTTCTTCTCCCGGAAGAGGTGGGTCTGAGCTGCCGCTTGCCGCACGACAAAAACCCATCCTTTCAAGCCTTTGCCTCCATCCAAATCCCTCCAATTTGGCACGGTTCCAAGGGAGCATCCGCAAAAAGCCACGATCATCACTCTAAAGGGATACGCTCACTGGGCAACAAGGCTATCAAAAAATCCCTCGCACACGACTGACTCGTAATGTTTGTCCATGGCCCCAAGGTATTGGTCGAAGACCGTGCCGCATTCCAGCTGGATTAACCCTTCGTCAACCATCACCACCCTTCCTGCAAAGTCAGCGAAATTTCTGTTATTGAACCGCGCTTTTCTCTTTGCTCTGACAGAAAGCATGGGGTTCCCCTTGAAATATGATATGCTGGAGGATTGCAATCCATCAATGTGCGACTTAATCTCCTCAAAGTTCATTCGCACCAAATTTTCCAGCCATCGCCCTTTCGTGTCCTTGTATATCATCCACATTTCTATGCCTGCAACTCGAAAAGTTGAAACGGTTACATACGAAACCCTGTCATCAGGCTCTGGAAAACCACTGACATTAGAAAAAAACCTGCTCTGGAACAAACTATTATCCTCCCCCTCAAAACCCGGCGGGATGCTAATCGAAAAAATAATGTCCTTGGAGTAGCCCCATCCCTT
>JAITKK010000055.1 GCA_031278475.1 Deltaproteobacteria bacterium | reverse complement strand
GGCATGCAAATAATTATCTCATCATGACACTTAGATAACGCAAAGTTTGTTCATTATAGTTTTTGCAATACTAGATTTGGACAATTTTTGTTTCCGACGCAGGGCTACGGTCCAGACAGGCGCTTTGGCGATGCGCGGGCAAAGGGCATCGTGAGAATTCAGGTTAAGGATTTGGGATTGAGTTTGTTTAGCTGCAATGGGGGTTTCAGCGCATAATTATATTAGCATTTAATTCTCCTTCTTTCTTCATAAATATTTTCTCCTGATTTTAGCGAACGCAAAAAAATGAACGCATGTTTTTATAGATCATGCTAAAGTCCTTATAGGGCTTGGACTTTATAGGAACGAAATTCAGGAGAAAATATTTACAAGGAGAGAGCGAAAATAAAATGCAATAATTTAGCAAGAGTGAGAGAGAGTTGGGTAGCAAGGAGGAGTAGCATACATTAGGTATTCGTGATGGGATATATTTGCATAATGAGGACAGGGCAAGGTTTTGCGGGCGATTGCATCAATAATGAATCAAAAAAGAGAAAAATTATATTTTGTGTATGAATGCAAGATTTTAAAATTGCGCATCTCAGCGGGTTTAAGATTGGAGAATTTTTCAAGCAATGATTGGGTTTTAGCCTTGTGGGACAAGGCATGGCGGGCTATAATATATCATGCGGTGATGTTCTGGATGGTTTTTTTAGGGGTTCAAAAAATTGGCCCTAATGATGCAACTTTTTTTTTGAGAGAAATAGTAAGTGCTTGAATTTATTGGGTTTTTTGAAATGGCCCTGTGTGCTAATGAGAAAAAAAAGACAACTTGTGAGCGTTTTATGAAACGAAAAGAGAATAATTGATAGTTAAATAGTTTTTCTGAAGTTTTTGGTACAGATAAAACTATTGACAGAGTAAAATTCTCTGTCTATTATGCAATAAGGCTTTGGATCCACTTGGATCTGTTAGCTTGTGAAGACAAGGAGCTCAAGTCTTTCACCTGCCAGGCGGCAACCATGGTCCGCCTTCCCCTCTGAAGTGAGACGGAGGATCGGGTCCCGGGGCCCTGACCCTAAATCTTCATGGCAGAGGTGGCAAATTTCTAAATTTGGGGAGCCAGACGGCTCCCCCACCGCAAGGGGGCCTTACAAAGGCACCTTCCCATTAACAGTGTTAACCGCCCTCGGCATTAAAGGATCTGAGAATTCAACAAGGACCCGCCCTATGACCAACCCCAATCACCTGCCAGTCGGGTTTTAGGCTTTTGGCTAATTGTTTGTTGGATAAAGTCCCAAAGTCCGCTTTTCAAGTCAAGGCTTGCCTAAAGCTCTTTTGTGAAACGATTCCAGTAAACGATCCCATAGTTACCGTGCCCGTTTACGAAATGGCTGCTTGCTCGCCACTTTCATGTATATGGGATGGGCATTCCCTATCCTGAAAGACGGTCAGGCCCAATGCCCCGGGCACATTCGATCAAAAGGTGATTTGTGATGGTTTGTCCATCGCTTTCGTAAACACGGGGGCATTCCCCCATTAACCCAATTGGCATAAGCTGGAAAGCTTTGCCGATTGTTGAGGATGTACGTGCTGCCCTTGGCACGTAGGAGCACCCGCCGGGTATTTCGTACCAGACGGGACAGGATAGCTACAAGGTTTTTCCGGTTTTTTGTGGTGCGTGGGACCATAGCTCCGTTCAAAGAGTTCGTTAGAGCGGAATTAGTCCCGTGAACTGGCGACAGTGCCAAGAAACGAACTATAATTAACCAAGAGACCCATTGAACATGTGCCCATGTAATAATGACGCACAACAATAATGGAGTATCGATATATGGGTGATGGTGATATCGAAAGAACCTTCAACCCCTCCAGATTTGACTCTGAGAAGGCCATCTTTGTAAAGCAGATCAAAAGGATTATGTTTTACAGGACGATGACATGCAAGGAGATGTCCAATTTGACTGGTTTGACGAGCGGGACGGTGAGCCGGATACTCACCAACCTCACGTGCTCGACGCCTACCATGAAGAAGATCCTGCACGGTCTCAAGGTATCAATGGATGACGTTTTGGATTTCCGCTTCCCCTGGGACAACGAGAAGCGGTAGGGCAACCTTAGGCCCAAACCCTTAGGCCCAAACCCGTTAGGACTTGGTTCAATCGGATAATTCAGGCCATACGGGAGAGGCCAAGGGCTTTTTCCACCTGATTTTGGGTGTTTGGCATTCAATGAAGGGGTACCCATAGTAGACAGTGACAACACACGGCTACCCAAAACCACTTACCCCAGACGATGATCGGATATCCGAAATCCCTATCACGGCCAATATTTTTACAGGTTTTGCAAAATTGCCAACCTTTTCGATTTAGGAGGATAATTACTAAGGAACATTAATCGGTCACCACTGAGGCCAATCGTCATCGTTTGAGTATCCGGACATGCCCAGTGAGCCCAAACAGACGCTGAAAACATCGGTTTTTGGGTTTTCTGGTAATCCTGGTCTTCAATGCGCGTTGGCGATGTATGATACCCCTTTTGGTGATTTGGAATTAGCGATTTGGGTGCTTTCGCAAACCCCAAGGCTATGGAACCCTAACCAAAGACTTTTGGGTTCATGGAGGCATCCAACCAACGATAATCTTACTTAACCTGCCTCACGCCCTGACATCAGGGCGTGAGGCAATCAACCTAAGGATATGGCAGCCTGTCGAGTGCTGCGTGACTAAGAGCATATCCTTAGTTGGAGCCAAGAAAATGTGCCTTTTCGCCTATAAGTTATCCATGTTTCTTAAGCACTTGAAAATCCCGCCTTCGCGCCTGAAAGAGATGGCAAATTTGCACGATAGCACCTACCGCAAATTGTTGTCCAACGGCTGGATTGAGAAACACGAGATCAAGCAGATCTGCGACGCATTGGGCGTCTCAAGAGAGGATGTGTTGTTTTTTCCAGTGAGGCTTATCAAGCTGAAAGTGTTGAAAAAGCCTGACATTGAGGAGCGTATCCCCATAAGGCCTAATAGCCACCTATGGCAAAAGTCACGTTCCCAAAGTGATGCCATGCTTGCGCTCAAAAAGTGATCTGTAAAGGGGTGCCCTTATGAACGGAAACAGATCCTCACCAGCTTCCGCAACCGGTAACTCTGGCATTTTTGAAATTTCCCGCTCTGTACACCATGGAGAGTATATGTTTATGTTCGTTTCGCAGTTAAGCATAATCATGTTTTTTAAGATGATGAGCCATGAGCAGCTTTCGAGTGTCACCGGCATCAGTGTCGACAGGCTCAGGGACATTTTGCGTGACAATGAGTGCAGCTACCCGGAAGCCGAGAGGATACTCTCGGCATTGGACATGGACCTCATGGAGTTTTTCTCTTTCAGCCCTTCTGGGTAGCTTTGTACCCACCCCCAAAAAATCATTTTTGGGCCTTTTTGTTCACACTACGGCATTATGCATTTTGGTCTGTCACGGACTTTTTCATAAGCTCATGCCGCCAACTTCTGGAGCGATTGCCCCAGAACCCATCGTTTGTACTACTTTTCCAGGTCGCATCACGCTCTGGAATTAACCGATGCCGCAAAACAGCAGGCATTACAAGGAGATTATTATGGAAAAGTTCATTTGCAACCTCAACATACTGCTTTTCGACAGGATGCTTAGCAGGTGCGAGCTTGCAAAGCTTGCCAAGGTTTCCCCCACAACCATAACCCGCGCCCTCAACTACGGCGAGATTTCCGAGACAACCGCCAAGAAGATCATCAGGGGACTGAGGATGTCAATGGCCGATATCATGAAGTACCGCTCGGCCACCAAGAAGCTCCAGAAGAAGTCGCAGAAGAAGAAGCTGCTCTAGCCCAAGGGCCAACCGCATCGGCCCTTTGATTCTAGCCCTTCTTTAACGAGCAACCAAGAAGCGCCGGGGGCTCATCTTCCTGGCGCTTTCTTTTTGCCCAATAGGCGTTATTTACACCAAAATCCCAGCCAGCCAACTAACCCCCCATCCACCTGACCATCCATCCGCCCATCCATCCATCCACCCATCCACCCATCCCCTCATCCACCCATCCATCCTCCAACCAACCGCTCCTACCTCAAATCCCTTTCCTCTTTGATTTCCCTCTAGATTTCCCCCTAGATTTCCCCCTAGATTTACCCCTTGATCTCCCTCTGGATTTCCCACCCATGGGGCTTTCGGCATTTCAGAGACTAGACGCAGCAAGCGATTGCGCCACGTCAAATTAGATGACGGATTATTCCGTGAGCGATGCCCTGGATGTCCTTGCTGGAGTTGTCGAACCCGCATGCCTTGAGGGTACCTTTTGATCATATACAAAATCCATAACAAGATCAAAAAATTGCATCATAACAGCTAACTAAGTCAAATATCCCATCATAGCGGTATTAATTAAGGTCAAGGCATGCAATACTTTATTGCACTATATTTTAAACGATAATCAATTTTATGTTTTCACAAGGAGTGTAGATATGAACGGTGAAGAGCTGGTGGAGGCCACGGTCAAGCAGCCTGAACCAAAACCCACTTTCAAAATATACGGGATGCCTTATTACTACTTCATTGTTTTCAGCGCGGTTGTGCTTACGGTGCTCTACCTGGGGAAGCTCCCGCAGGGCATGATCGGGGCCTTCGCCTTAATGATAGTGATGGGCGCGGTTTTCGGCCTGATAGGCGATTACACCCCGATAATCAAGTCCTTCCTGGGCGGCGGGGCGGTCGTCATCATCTTCGGCTCGGCCGCCGTCAATACCTTCGATTTGTTCCCAAAGTACGCAATCGAGACCATGACCACCTTCATGAAGGGCGGGGGCTTCCTTGACTTCTACATAGCCGCCCTCATCACGGGCTCCATCATGGGCATGAACCGGGAGCTTCTGAAAAGGGCCGCCGTCCGCTACCTGCCCGTCCTTCTGGGCGGGGTCTTCGTCTCCCTGAGCCTGTGCGCCCTGGTGGGCTACCTCACGGGCTACGGCGCCAAGCAGGCCCTGCTCTTCATATCCGTCCCCATAATGGGCGGCGGCATGGGTGCCGGGGCCGTCCCCCTGTCCAAGATATTCGGCGAGGGCCTTGGTGTCGATCCGGCCAGCATGCTCTCGATCATGGTGCCGGCGGTGGCGCTCGGGAACGCCATGGCCATAGTCATGGGCGGCCTGCTCGACAGGCTAGGTAAGACAGTCAGGTCCATCAGCGGCCAGGGCGAGCTCATGGTGGCAGGCTCC
The DNA here is from genome assembly GCA_031278475.1 of Deltaproteobacteria bacterium. Taxonomy (GTDB): domain Bacteria; phylum Desulfobacterota; class Desulfarculia; order Adiutricales; family Adiutricaceae; genus JAISMF01. Next base: position 9,752 of record JAITKK010000055.1, on the reverse strand, counting down.
GACGAGGCCAGGGCCGAGCTGGGCCTTGAGGCCGAAAGCAAGGCCGAGCGCGAGCGTTTCGACCTTGTCCAGATGGGGAGCGGCTTGTTCCTCGCCTTGTCCTTCTTCTGCCTGGGGGCCATCCTGAACCTCTTGGTCCCGGCCATCCACTCCTACGCCTGGATGATACTCTCGGTCGCGTTCGTGAAGATCCTTGGCATCCTTCCCAAGAGGTTCGAGGTCTGCGCCTGGCAGTGGTTCCAGTTCGTTATGACCAACCTCACGGGGGTCCTCCTGGTGGGCATAGGCATAGCCTACACCAACCTGGCCGAGGTCTACGCCGCCTTCTCCGGGAGCTACCTGCTCCTGGTCTTCGTGACCGTCATGGGCGCGATCATAGGGGCAGGCGGGGTCGGCAAGCTCGTCGGCTTCTACCCGGTCGAGTCCGCCATAACCGGCGGCCTCTGCATGGCCAACATGGGGGGTACCGGCGACGTCGCGGTGCTCTCGGCCTCCAAGAGGATGGAGCTCATGCCCTTCGCCCAGATATCCTCCAGGATCGGCGGGGCCTTCATGCTCATACTTTCAAGCATCCTGCTTCAGATACTGGGCTAGCCCCTGGGATGCCGGCCATAAGCCAGGCCCCCGGCCCGGGTGCCCGGGCCGGGGGCTGGACTGGCCCGGGCCCCCGGGGCTATCATGGCCTGGCGTGCCCCGGCATGCCCACACTTCCTCGCGACAGCCCGCAAACGGGCCCGGCGCGCGCACCCAAGGCACGGCCGCCCGACGGGCGGCGGGCCTTATACGCCATATGGAGAACAAATGAACTACTCAGAGGAATCACTGAAAAAGCACCGCGAATGGCGGGGGAAGATCGAGACCGTCCCCAAGATGAGGCTTGGCAACAAGGAGGACCTCGCCCTGGCCTACACCCCCGGGGTCGCCCGGCCCTGCCTGGAGATACGCGACAACCCCGACCAGACCTGGGAGCTGACCGGCCGCTGGAACACGGTGGCCGTGGTGACCGACGGGACGGCGGTCCTGGGCCTTGGGGACATCGGGCCCGAGGCCTCCATGCCCGTGATGGAGGGCAAGTGCGTCCTCTTCAAGGAGTTCGGGGGCGTGGACGCCGTGCCGGTGTGCGTCCGCTCCAAGGACGTGGGGACCATTGTCGAGACCGTGAGCCTCATAGCGGGGAGCTTCGGGGGGATCAACCTGGAGGACATCTCGGCCCCGCGCTGCTTCGAGATAGAGAGGCTTTTAAAGGAGCGCTGCGACATCCCCATCTTCCACGACGACCAGCACGGGACCGCCGTGGTGACGCTCGCGGCCCTCATGAACGCGCTCAAGGTTACCGGCAGGAAGCTTGAGAGCGTTTCGGTCGTGACCTCCGGGGCGGGGGCGGCGGGCATCGCCATAATCAAGCTCCTCAAGACCGTGGGCCTGAGGGAGGTTGTGCTGTGCGACCGGGAGGGGGCCATCTGGAAGGGGAGGCCAAACCTCAACCCAGCCAAGGCGGAGATGGCCGAGATCTCCAACAAGTCGCTCCGCAAGGGGCCGCTCGCCGAGGTCATCAAGGGCGCGGACGTCTTCATAGGGGTCTCGGGCCCAGGGGTCCTAACCGGCGAGATGGTCGCCTCCATGGCCAAGGGGCCCATAATCTTCCCCATGGCGAACCCCACCCCGGAGATAATGCCGGATGAGGCCCTTAGGGCCGGGGCCGCGGTCGTTGGCACCGGCCGCAGCGATTTCCCCAACCAGATAAACAACGTGCTGGCCTTCCCCGGGATCTTCAGGGGGGTGTTCGACGTGCGCGCCTCCGACATCAACGGCGTGATGAAGATAGCGGCCGCCGAGGCCATAGCCTCGCTTGTGCCGGACACGGACCTGTGCCCCGAGCGCATCCTTCCCGAGGCCTTCGACCCGAGGCTCAGGGAGGCCGTGGGCGGCGCGGTCGCCAAGGCCGCCGTCAAGAGCGGGGTCGCCAAAAAGCGCGCCTGAGAGCCCCGGGCCCTGGCCCCCTGCGGGGGCCAGGGCCCTCGCAAAAACCCGTCCCCCGCGAGGGCGCATGAATTGATTCAAATCAATAATGCGCCCTAGGCGGGGGTTAATAATTTATAAGTATATATAATTATATTTATAAGTATGAATAATAATAGAAATATAATAATAATATTATCATAATAATAGCAGTAGTAGTAATAGTACTTGTATTAATAGTAGTAGTATTCGTTGTAGTAGTTATAGTAGTGGTTATAGTGACAAATCAAATTCCATGACAATCATAAATCAGTCTTAACGGCATATAATAACAACACCCCATATAACCCGCCTTGCTTCCCCCAACATCCCCTTTCCCGCAATCCGGCGGCAAACGCCCCGCGTCCCATTGTTTGACCAGGCATGCGAGGGATCCCGGCTTTCCCCGCAAGGCATGGTGGATGCCCGGGCGAATCCCAAAATTACCTTGTCCTTTGCGGGCCTTTGGTGTTAAATGGCTGTGCATTTCAACGAACCCCTGCCCGCAGGGCCCGGCCGCCCTCGGGCGGCGCGGCCCACGGCACGAAGCCAGGCTCCCCGCGGCAAGGCAGAATGACAGAATCCAGGACATCTTTGGGCAAGGCAAGGCGCCGCCTTCCGGCGAGGGGGCCCTTCCTCTTGGCGTTTTTCCTTATCGCGCTCTTCTGCGTGGCGGGCGGGCTGGGGCCCCTGACAGGGTCGGATCCAGTCCCCGCCGCGGCCCAAGTCGCCGACGCCGCGCCTTCCCAGGATGGCGCCCAAAAGCCCGCCGCCCCCGTCCCAGGGGCCCGGGCCGAAGGCGCCCCGGCCGGGGGGGCCACAGCCGGGCCCGGCGCGGCCCTGCCCGGGGACGACGCCGCCCCCAAGGAGGCCGATCCCGCGGCAGGCCCTGGCGGGCCCCCCAAGGGGGACGGGGAGGGGGCCGCCCAGGCGGCCCCGGAAGCCCAAGGCCCTGCCCCGCAGGCGGCCCCGGCCCCCAAGGAAGGGCCCGGGTTCTCCTTTACCCAGCTGGAGGGCATAGCCAGGGTGAGGGCCAGGGGCGAGTTCCGGGCGCAGTCCAAGGACGGGTCATTTCTCAAGGGGATAACGGAGGGTGCCTGGAGGCAGATAAGTTACCAGCCGAGGGAGCCGTTGTGGCCTTTGGGCCGCTCGGATTTCCAGGTGGGGCTCGAGCACCCCGGCTTCATATACGACCAGACGGTTGCCGTCAGGCTGGTGGAGGGCGGCAAGGTAAGAGAGCTTCCCTTCGATCCCTCGGATTTCTCCTACCCCGACCCGGGCCTCGCGGCGGCGGTGCGGGCAAGGGCCCTGGGCTTCGCGGGCTTTACCGTGCTCTTTCCCAGGAACGCCCCGGGCGTCCCGGAGAGGACGGTGGAGTTCCTTGGCGCCAACCATTTCAAGGCGGCCGCGAGGCATTCCGACCCGGGCGTGAGCGCCCGGGCCGTCATCCTGAACCCGGCGCAGCCGGGCGGCGAGGAGTTCGCCTATTTCAGGGAGTTCTGGATCTTCGTCCCTGAGCCGGGATCCTCGGAGCTCCAGGTGATGGCCCTGATGGAGTCCCAGAACCTGACCGGGGCCTACAGGTTCCTGATAAGGCCCGGAAGCGGCACCGTCATGGACGCGGAGGCCAGGATCTTCCTTCGCCAGGGCTCGGCCTGGCCCAGGAAGGTGGGGATCGCGCCCATGACCGGCATGTACCTGTTCTCCGAAAAGGAGAACGGCTCCCCCTACGATTGGCGCCCCGAGCTCCACGGGGTGGACGCCCTCATATACGCCGACGGGGCGGGGGACTACTTCCACAGGCCCCTGAACAACCCCAGGAAGCTCATGATCTCGGGCTTCGACCCGGACAGGCCCATGGGTTTCGGCCTCGCCCAGAAGGACAACAACTTCGACCACTACCAGGACATAGGCAGGCGCTACGACAGGAGGACCTGGCTCTGGGCCGAGCCCCTGGACCCGCTCCCGCCCGGGAGGCTCGAGCTTATGGAGATCCCCAGTTCCCTCGAGATCCACGACAACGTGCTGGCCTTCTGGTCCGTCGACAACCACTGGCTCCAGGAAAGGACCGCGCTCCACGCCCGGTACCGGCTGTTCTGGATGCCGCCAGCGTCCACCCCGCACTCGCTCGGCAGGGTGGTGTCCAACAGGCTGCTCTCCAGGACCTCCAAGGATTTCCAGGAGTTCTACCTGGACTTCGAGGGCTCGGTGCTCAACTCCATAACCCCGGTTGAGGGGCTCGCGTCCGTCGTGACCACCGGCCCGGACAACCCGGTGCTCGAGAAATCACTCACCAAGAACAGCGTGACCGGCGGCTGGCGGCTGAGGCTCAGGGTGAAGCCGCCCAAGGAGGGCGGCTTCGTGGACAACCTCCTGGGCAGCCAGGAGGAGGTGGACGGCTCCCAGAGGGTGTCCGCGCACCTCGTCCGGGGCGAGAACCTGCCCCAGCCCATAAGCGAGCGCTTCCTCTACGACTTCCCTCCGAGGTGAGGGCCCTTTCAGGAGGCCCGGACAACATGGGAAACGATCCGAGGGATCCCGAGCCTGGCCTGAGGAGGGCGCTGCTGTACTCCCTTCTCTCCGGGCTCCCGGTGGGGGAGGCCGCGCGGGCGGTGGGCTCGCTCTGCGACGGGTCCGAGGCCTGGGCCGACGGCAATCCCGGCACGGCCTCCGCGTCAGGCCCGGGAGCCGGGGCCAACGCGGAGGCCTTGGCCATGGGCGCGTTTTTCGGGATCCTTGAGGGGAGGGGCCTGTTCCCGGCGGGGCCCCCCGGGCTGGGGGACGCCCCGGGGGGCCCCTTCCCGGCCCCGCCCATAAGGCGGACCCCGCTCGCGCCAAAGAAAAAATAGGAAGCGGTGGCAGGAAACGGGAAGGGATCGGGAAGGATCGGGAAGCAACCGGAAGGAACGGGAACAAGCGGGGGATTCGCGTCCATGCCCGCGACACAGGCCGCGGGCGGGCCTCACCCCATTTAAAGGGCGTCCGGAAGGAAAGGGGGCATCGGGCTTTTGGGAGCGGTTGGGCAGGAAGCGCGGCACAAACAAGCTTGGGAGCCATGGGGCTACGCCCGCAGGGTCGCGCTCATAATACTCATAGTGGTCCCGACCTATTACGCGGCCTCCACCATGTTCCCGCTGCTCCCGTTCAGGGAGCGGCCCTACCTGAGCCATGTCATGGTGTGGCTCTTCGCGGTGCTCTTCGCCTGGATATCGGTGGGCTTTTGGAGCTCCCTCGCGGGCTTCCTCATGCTGCTTTCCCGCAGGGACCGCTTCAGGGTCACAAGGGGCCTGCCCGGGGCGGGGGAAAGCCTAAAAATGCCCGAAGGCTTCATGACCGCCATACTCTTCCCGGTCTACAACGAGGACCCCCACAAGGTCATGGCGGGCATCGCGACCGTGCGGGACGCCTTGAGGGGCGCGGGCACGCTTGGGCGCTTCGACGTGTTCGTGCTGAGCGACACGACCGACCCCGATCTCTCGGTCCTGGAGGAGGAGACCTTCCACGAGGCCCTCGCCGAAGAGGGCGCGGCCCCGCCCGGGCAGGGCCCGGGCGGGGGGCTCTTCTACCGCCGCCGGCAGGCCAACCTAAAGCGCAAGAGCGGGAACATCGCGGACTTCTGCCGCAGGTGGGGGGCCCTCTACCGCTACATGGTGGTCTTCGACGCCGACAGCCTGATGTCGGCCGACTGCCTCGCCCGCATCGTGCTCGCCATGGAGGCGAGGCCAGACGTCGGGATAATCCAGACGCCCCCCAAGGCGATATTCTCCAAGACCCCCCTGTCCATGACCCAGCAGTTCGCGAACCATCTCTACGGGGGCATATTCGCGGCCGGGCTCCAGTTCTGGCAGCTGGGGGACGCCCAGTACTGGGGCCACAACGCCATAATAAGGACGGCCCCCTTCATGGAGCACTGCCAGCTGGGGAGGCTTAAGGGGAAGTCGCCCCTCTCGGGCGACATCCTGTCCCACGACTTCGTGGAGTCCGCCCTCATGCGCAAGGGGGGCTACGGCGTGTGGCTGGCCTACGACCTGGACGGCTCCTGGGAGATGACCCCGCCCACCCTCACGGACGAGCTGGCGAGGGACCGCAGGTGGTGCCAGGGGAACCTCCAGCACCTGAGGCTTCTGTTCACCAAGGGCTTCTTCCCCACCCACAGGGCCCTGTTCCTGAACGGGGCCATGAGCTACGGCTCGGCCCTGCTGTGGCTCATGTTCCTCCTGGCCTCCACGGCCGAGGCGCTGCTCGCGCTGCTCGCGGGCCCCGTCTACTTCCCCGAGGGCCCCAGCCTCTTCACCGACTGGCCCAGGTACTTCCCCGGCTGGGCCCTCGCGCTGTTGTCCTCCACCGCGCTCCTGCTCTTCTTCCCCAAGCTCCTGTCGGTCCTGTACGCCTGCCTGCGCACCGGCTGCGCCGGCTTCGGGGGCTTTTTCGCCATGTCCTTCGGGGTCCTCCTTGAGATAGTCGTCTCCACCCTGCTCGCGCCCGTGAGGATGATGTTCCACAGCTATTTCGTCGTCATGACGCTTTTAGGCGTCAAGGTGGGCTGGAACCCGCAGAACAGGGCGCCCGGGGCGGGGCTATCCTGGGGGCAGGGGCTGAGGGTCTACTGGGTGCCGACCTTTGCGGGGGTATTCTGGGGGCTCTCCATGTTCGTCCTCAGCCCGGGCTTCTTCTACTGGCTCTCGCCGGTGGCGGCGGGGCTGGCCCTGTCAGTGCCCATCGCCGTGCTCACCAGCCGGGAGGGCCTGGGGAGGGCGCTCGGGCGCCTGGGGCTCCTCCGCACCCCGCCCGACACCATGCCCGCCCCGGAGATAAGCGAGCTGGAGGCGCGCTTCCAGGAGGTCCCGTCCGAGGGGCCGTCCCGGATACCCAGGGCCAACGGCTTCGCGAGGGCGGTGGTGCTGCCCCAGGTGCTCTCGGTGCACCTTTTGGCATCCGTACACGACAGGCGCAATTTCCCGGAAAAGGAGGCGAGGTTGGAAGCGGCCGTGAGGAAGGCCCTGAAGGAAGGCCCGGACAGCCTCTCCCGCAAGGAAAAGAGGCTCCTCCTGAGCGACAGGGGGAGCCTCGTGAGGCTGCACAAGGCCGTGTGGGAGCTCCCGAGGGAGGAAAGCAGGCTCTGGGGGGATTTCTGAGGCAAGGGCGGCCCTAAGGCCGCGACCGGGCGAAAACAACGAAGACGGATCGCCCTTTCATTTGGCGATTACTTTTTGTTGCCATATTTCGTGACTCATTGAGCAGACGCGGAAAAAGCTTGCGATCCTGTCCTTGGTGACACCCCCTTCGTAATCCAGGTCAAGTTCCAACACGACATCCTTCGCGGAATCGATGTAAGTCTTGCTGAAACTGTAGTCGGAGTTCCATTCGTTGACTGCCTCAAAGGTTATGTTCGGCTTTTTCGCATAGGTGTAAAAGTTGAGGGTATAGGGCCCGACCTTTGAGATAATGGCATACTTATTTTCCCCCATGGTCCAAGCCAAGGCTTCTTCGTTATCTTTTACGCGTTGCACTTCCAGGTTATTTTGACTCATGATGCCCATGACCTGTTCTATGGTGAGCTTGGTATAGAGCTGTTCGCTCTGAGCCATCACGGCCGTTGCTGAGGAAATAACCAAAAGAGCGGAAGCTAGGATTATTTGAAATGGTTTCAGGGAAGGCATGGTAAATCCTTTTGGTATCAATTGAAATTCCCCTTAAGGCCAAAAAGTAAAAAATATTTAGCTTGATGCTTGTTATTATCATTAATGACGGGCTTACGTCCTAGTTTCCCATACTGGAATCGAATAATCTTATGATATATGTGAATTTGGATATGTAATGTTTGATATTGGCAGCGGAAACGCCACCCTCAAAATTCAAATCCAGCTGTAACATGGGGGTTCCATCTTCAAAAAGGAAGGCCCGGCCTACATCATTGTTTTGATTGAACGCATTGACTTTTTCAAGTGTTGCCTTGTTGTTATCAGGCATGTAAAGAAAACTAATAGCTGTTCCGGAGGAGGAAATCTTTAGAAACATTTTTTTTCCGGAAAGCTTCAGTGACATAATTTCCTCGGTTACCATATCGGCGTTTATGCCTTCGTTTTTCAAGAATGTCAGGAGTTGGCTTTTTGAAATCCCTTTATATATGGTTGTATCTTCTGCAATGGATTCCCCATTGGCAAATGCTATGCTTACGGTCAAAATGAGGATAACGAGGAAAATGTGTTTGGGATAATTGCTATGCATGGCCATTCCTTATATTGCTGTATCGAATAGGATATTCCAAAGCCTTGGACTTTCGGGCGAGCCGAATCGCCGAGGGTATTTAAGGTTTTGCGACGTTAAAGCAAAAACCTTAGTGTATCGGAACAAAAATCAAAGCCGTAAGGTCCTGTCATTTTAACTGAACTACCGCTAACCATTCATTTTGACTTTGTTCGCACGTTTCAAAAAAGTCAAGCATTCTCTCCTTGGTGACACCTCCGGTATAATCCATGTAAATTTCCAACACAGCATTCTTCTTGGCATCGATGTATGCCTTGCCGAAACTGTGACCGGAGTTCCATTCGTTTATTTTGTCTAAGCTGATATTCACATTTTTCCCAAAAGTGCGAAAATTAAGGATGTTAGGCTCAGTTATAGATACCGTGGTGAACTTACCGTTCCCCAAGACCCAAGCCACAAGGTTTTCTTCATCCAAATATTTTACATCATAGCCTTTTTGTTTCATGATGTCTTCGATTTCTAAAATGGTAGGATTGGTATAGAGTTCTTCGCTTTGAGCCATTGTGGCTGTGGCGGGGGAAAAAATCAAAAGAGCGGCAACTAAAATGATTTGAAATGGTTTTAGCGAAAGCATGGTGAACCCTTTTTTTGGTAAAATTCACAGTCCCTGCCAGTAGAAAAAATCACACCATATTGTCAGAATGCTTGTTAATAAGAAGCTCCACGCATCTAGTTGCGTAAGCTTGAATCGAATAATGCCCTGATGCGGGCGAATTGTGATATGTAATGTTTGATATTGGCAACAGATACGCCACCTTTAAGATTCAGTTGCAGCTGTAACATGGGCGTGCCTTCAAAAAGGAAGGCTTGGCCAAAATCGATTGTTTGATTGAACGCATTGATTTTTTCAAGAGATGATGTGATGCCTTCAACAGGGGAAACAAAATTCAGAAGTGTTCCGGTGGGGTCGAGCTTTAAATATACTGGATACCCAGAAAGGGTTACCGAAATAATTGCCTCGCTGAATTTTTCGGCGTTTATGCCTTCGCTTTGTAACAATGTCAGGAGTTGGCTTTCTGTAATCTCCTTATATATGGTTGTATCGTCTGCAATGGATTCACCATTGGCAAATGCAATGCTTATGGCCAAAGTGAGGATAACCAGGCAAATATTTTTGGGATACGTCCTGGGCATGGCAATTCCTTTCGGCTTTAGAAATTTCACGACAAAAATTACCTCTTATCAAACGATTAGATAACCCAGGCCCTTGGGCTTTTGATCCCGGGAACTCCGTAGAGGCATTTTTATGCTTTTGTCACGTAACTATGCGCTAATTGCGAGGGGGATGTCAAGCGGCGGATCTAGGGCTTGGTTTTTTTTGAGCTTGTCGGCCTTAGGTTTCGGTATTTATATTATTTATATTTAAATGTTAGCATTATAAAGTAACTATAAAAATATTTAAAGTAGAGTAGCCATCTGGCGCGGTATCATTGGCAACCACTGCCGCTGACCCGTTTCCAGATGGCCCTCATCAAACCGGACGTGCG
>JAITKK010000040.1 GCA_031278475.1 Deltaproteobacteria bacterium | reverse complement strand
TAGTGAATTTTTGAGACCTTGTCAAAAAAGCGGCAGGCGGCCATGGTGGCCATTATGGCAAGCCCCCCGCTAAGGAATCCGGGCCTTTGGGGGCCATTTTGCCCCGATTTAACGCCCCCATCTCTTGGAGGCCCCTGGGGCCGAACAACCGCGATCTCGGAAAGCGGAACCCCCGCCCAGGTGGATGCCGCCATCAAGTTTAACTGGGGGGTCTGACCCTGAATCCGGATCCTTGCGACCAGCACGGCAGGATGCCTTTTGGCTGGAGTCGGACTTGCCATGAGGCAGTCTTTTTCGGCCCAGACTAAGGGCACAGCACCCTAAAGCCAAAGGCGCCAGAACGCACCCCATCTTAGGAGGCCTGGGAGCATTCCGGTGGGACCCACTCGCGTGATCCGTCGCAACGAGCCTCACTGGCAACCCGTACTGGGCGCAAATGTTTCCAAAAAGCCCTGACAGAGGGATAACTTTTCGCAATCGATCCTCGGGAAGATGCAGGGGTTCCAATGTCTTCGCACATGCGGAAAGGGGTGAATCGCAGGGGATTATTGTAAGGGCCTAAAGCCTACGGTTGATTGGGCAAACATGCCGGACTGTCGTTACAAGCGCTGCCGTCCCGGACGGGGTAAGCCAAGGGGATATAAGGTTGTGGGCCTTTGCTTGGGTTTTCCGTGGGGACTGGAATGCCTAAAGATCGCCTCGGATTCGTGGATGCCTTTTCCGAGGAGAAAAAACGGCGGCCTTTGCGGTCAATCGCCTGATTGTTATTTAATAAATAGTGTCATGAAAGAATCAGATGCGTTTTGGGAAAATCATAATTTTCCTGATAGACCAAAATATATAATCAGCTTTCATTAACTAACATATACTATAATACGCATTTTGTTCAGGTATGGTTTAATGATTGTTAACGAGAAAGAGTTAATTTTTCCAAATTATCAGGCTCTGAGACGGTAACCAGGATGGCTATGATTTCCCCTGCCCTACCTCAGAATCGACGATATGCATATGGCACCTGTTCGCTAAATCAGGCGGGAACCAATAAATCTAAAAAGCCATGCCTTTTCCCGATGTCGCAAAAAATAGAATGTTGATTGTTATAAGGCAATAGGCGCATCATGGAGCCTCCAGACTGGAGCCGAGGCGATGGATGCCCATATTGCCAATAGCTTGAAGTCGCACCTGTTGCATAAGGATGCCCTGCGCCATGTCAATTGGGCAAACCTTACGGAAACTGGATCATCGCAAGAGCTTTCCTTTCATCGCCCTAAAGCACTCCAAGCTTCCCTTATTTCTAACAGGCAGCCATAATTCCCTCTCATATCCCCACATCCCAGCCTGCTCTTCCGCATTTGGGGCATTCTAATGTGGTCTATTATAAATGTGGGCTGTTCAATCTGGGTTAATCGATATTGGCTTTTCAATCTAGGCTTTTCAATCTGGGCTTGTTCAATGAGGTCTATTATAAATGTAGGCTGTTCAATCTGGGGTACTCGATATTGGCTGTTCTATCTGGGCTGTCCAATCTTTGGTTATTCTTGGCGAAAACGATTCTTTGCGCAACCAGAGCCACCAGCCCCCACCATGCCCCAAGGCCCGGCCAGGATCCCCCACACTGGATCCCACCCAATATCGCCTCCCCACCAAAGGGCCTGTGCGGGCCAAAATCACACCGTCATGTCAAAAAAATAACTTGCCAATGGGTAAAATTCTGCTACACTGAAAGGGAACCTCTAAGCCAAGTGCCATTTCCCCTTGCGCCACAAGGCAAGGGCTTTTCCCGGAAGGACCTAACCCATGCCGCAAGCGGGTGATCCAAACACAGCGGCCTTCGAGGGCCACGAAAGGGACCCAAGGGAGCTATTGCCGATACTCCTGGGTATCCAGGCCCGGCACCGCTACCTCCCGGAGGGGGAGCTAAGGGCCGCCGCCCATTATCTCTCGCTCCCGCTCGCGAGGGTCTTCCAGGTGGCCAGCTTCTACAGGGCCCTGTCGCTCAAACCCAAGGGCGAGACCCTGGTGAGGGTCTGCTGCGGCACCGCCTGCCACCTGAGGGGGGCACCCCAGCTCATAGGGGGCCTGGAGGGGCTCCTGGGGCTAAGGCTCGGGGGGACCTCGGCTGACGGCCGCCACAGCCTTGAGAGCGTCAACTGCCTGGGCGCCTGCGCGCTCGCGCCTGTCGTAACCATTGGCGACGAGGTGTACGGGAAGCTTACGCCGGATTCGTTAAAGGGGCTCCCGCTATGACCAGGTTCCAGCACGCCGACGGCCTTCTGGGCCACATCAAGGGGCTGAAGGGCGCCCCCCAGCCCAAGAGGACGCTGTGGGTGTGCGGCGGCCCGGGCTGCCTCGCGGCCGGCGGGGCCAAGGTGCACGAGGCCTTGCTCAATGAGGCCGAAAAGGCCGGGCTTTTGGGGAACCCTGGCTACAGGATCTCCCTTACCGGCTGCCTGGGGCTCTGCGAGCGGGGCCCGCTCGCGGAGATCCGGCCGGAGGGGCATTTCTACCAAAATGTGGGGCCCGGGGACGCCCCCGGGCTGGTGGGGGAGGCCCTGCTGGAAGGCAGGATCGTGGAGGGGCTCATAAAGGACCCCAAGAACCCCACCAAGGATTCCCTTGCCTTCTACAAGCCACAGGAAAGAAGGGTCATGCGCCGCCTTGGGCTCATCGACCCGGAGAGCCTGGACGACTACCTGCTCCACGGCGGCTACGAGGCCCTTGCCCTGGCATTGGGCTCCCTGGGCCCGGGCGAGACCGCCCGGAGGGTCGAGGAGTCCGGGCTCAGGGGTAGGGGCGGCGGGGGTTTCCCGGCCGGAAGGAAATGGAGGGCTCTCAGGGAGTCCGTCGGCCGCCCCCGCTACGTGCTGGCCAACGGCGACGAGGGCGACCCTGGCGCCTTCATGAACAGGGCCCTCATGGAGGGCGACCCCTTCTCGATCATCGAGGGCATGACCCTGGGGGCCTTCGCCATGGGCGCCGAGGCCGGGTTCATATACGTGCGCCACGAGTACCCGCTCTCGGTCATGAGGCTTTCCAAGGCCATAAGGCTGGCCAAGGACAGGGGCCTTCTGGGGGAAGGGATCCTCGGGAGCGACGTGGGCTTCGAGCTGGGGATAGTGGAGGGCGGCGGTGCCTTCGTCTGCGGAGAGTCCACGGCCCTCATGGCCTCGATAGAGGGCAGGGAGGGCACGCCCAGGGTCAAGTACGTGCGCTCCACCGAGGCCGGGCTCTGGGAGAGGCCGACCCTTCTCCAGAACGTGGAGTCCTGGGCCAACGTGCCGCCCATAGTCCTTAACGGCCCGGAGTGGTTCAGGTCCCTTGGGTCCAAGGACAACCCGGGCACCAAGGTGTTCTCCCTGGTGGGGCAGGTCAGGGACACGGGCCTGGTGGAGCTCCCGCTGGGGAGCAGGATCTCCGATCTCGTGGAGCTGGCGGGGGGCGGAGTCGCGAAGGGCAGGGCCCTAAAGGCCGTGCAGACGGGCGGCCCATCGGGCGGCTGCCTCCCGGCGTCCCTCATGTCGCTCCCCCTGGACTTCGACAGCCTCACCAAGGCCGGCGCGATGATGGGATCGGGCGGGCTGATAGTCATGGACGACCTCAGCTGCGTGGTGGACGTCGCGAGGTACTTCACGGCCTTCCTGACGGAGGAGAGCTGCGGCAAGTGCGTCCCCTGCCGGGACGGGCTCCCCCTGCTTCTGGGGGTGCTTACCGGGCTGACCAAGGGCGAGGGCCGCGCAGGCGACACGGGGCTGCTGGTGCGGGAGGCCGAAAGGCTGAAGGCCACGGCCCTCTGCGGCCTGGGCCAGAGCGCGGCCAACCCAATACTCTCGACCGTAAGGTATTTCCAGGAGGAGTACCTGGAGCACGAGAGGGGCTTCTGCCGCTCCGGCCGCTGCCAGGGGCTCTTCGTCCCGGCAATCGACCCTGGCGCCTGCACGGGCTGCGGGCTCTGCCGCAAGGCCTGCCCGGCGGCCGCCATAGAGGGCAAGGCCAAAAAAGCCCACAAGGTTCTGCCCGGGAAATGCGTATCCTGCGGATCCTGCCTTCCCAAATGCCGCTTCCTGGCCCTGAAACCCGCCCCAAGGGCCGACACGGTGAAGGCCGATGCCTGAGTGGGTCAAAGGCAGCATAGACGGGATTCCCGCGAAGGCACCCTACGGCACAAGCCTGCTGCATGCGGCGAGGGCCCTGGGGATCGACATCCCCACCCTGTGCCACCACGAGGGGCTGCCGCCTGACGGGAACTGCAGGCTCTGCCTCTGCGAGGTTTCCGGAAAGCTGGTGGCCTCCTGCATGTTCCCCCTGAGGGACCAGGGCTTCGCCGCCCTCACCGGCTCGGCGAAGGTTATGGACGCGAGGGGCTTCGTGCTCTACCTGATGCTAAACCGCGCCCCCAAGTCGCCAAGGCTCATAAGGCTGGCCCATGATTACGAGGCATACGGTGCGCGAGTCGACCCGCGCTTCCCGCTGGACCGGGACGGCTGCGTGCGCTGCGGCCGCTGCGCCAGGGTCTGCTCGCTTCAGGCGAGCGAGGCCATAGACCTCGCGGGGAGGGGCCCGGGAAGGGCGGTGCTCGCGCCCTTCGGGAGGCCGCCCGAGGACTGCCTGGGCTGCCTCGCCTGCGCGCTCAACTGCCCCACGGGGCGCATCGCCTTCCAGGACGACGGCGCCACCCGCAGGGTCTGGGACAGGGACTTCGCGCTTGTCCCCTGCCCCGCCTGCGGCGAGAGGCGCTTCACCAAGGAGCAGCTGGGCCATCTGGGCGTCGAGTCGGCGCTCTGCCCGGAGTGCCGCAGGAGGGCCATGGCGAGGGAGATACTCGCGGCCGACTCCGTCATAAGTTACAAGGCCCGGGGCTGAAGCCCCGGGCGGGGGAAGCCCCCAAAGGCCATGGCCCCTTTCGCCCCCTCCCGGAGGGGCGGGAGGGGGGAACCCAGGCGAACCACTGCCGCCGCGCCACGAAGGCGCGGCGCCTTCCGTAAGGAGGAACCGTGTCCGAATTCCACAAAAAGGCCGAAGAGTGTTCCATGTGGACCAAAGAGGCCGGATACCTGATTGAGAAAGCCAGGGCCCTGGGGATCCCCCTCGCCTGGGATCGCCTGGAGAAACAGTCGCCACAGTGCAACGTCTGCGAGATGGGGCTCTCCTGCGCCAAATGCGTTATGGGGCCCTGCCGCATAATACCCGGCCTTGACCGCGACAAGGGGGTCTGCGGTGCCGGGGCCGATCTGACGGTCGCCCGCAACTTCGGGCGCTTCGTGGCGGGCGGCTCGGCCTCCCACTCGGACCACGGGAGGGACCTGGTGGAGGTCCTGTGGGAGATAGGCGAGGGCAAGACCGAGGCCTACCAAATCAAGGACGAGGAAAAGCTCAGGCGCCTGGCGGAAGAGCTGGGCACCGACAGCAAGGGCGACACAAAAACCGTCGCCAAGGGCCTCGCCGAGAGGCTGGGCGCGGATTTTTCAAGCTTCGGCCCGGGGCTCGCGTTCCTCGCGAGGCTCCCCAAGAAGCGCCTTGAGCTCTGGGACAAGCTTGGCATAAGGCCAAGGGGCATCGACCGCGAGCCCGTGGAGATGCTGCACCGCACCCACATGGGCGTGGACTGCGACCCGGTGTCCCTGTGCCTGGCCGCCGCGAGGGTGTCGCTTTCCGACGGCTGGGGCGGCTCCATGTGCGGGACGGAGGTCTCGGACATCATCTTCGGCACGCCCAAGCCCAACAAGACCACCGTGAACCTGGGCGTTCTCAAAAAGGACCACGTGAACATCCTGGTCCACGGCCACAGCCCCGTGGTCTCAGAGATGGTGCTCCTGGCCGCGAAGGATCCGTCGATTCTCAAGGCCGCGGCCGACCTTGGGGCGAAGGGCATAAACGTCTGCGGGCTCTGCTGCACCGGGAACGAGCTCCTGATGCGCCAGGGCATACCATTGGCCGGGAACCACATGATGACCGAGCTCACCATGGTCACCGGGGCGGTGGACGCGATAATAGCCGACTACCAGTGCATAATGCCCGCCCTTGTGGACGTGGCCCAATGCTTCCACACGAAGTTCATCAGCACCTCGGACAAGGGGCACTTCCCCGGCGCCGAGCGCTTCCACTTCACCCCGCACAACGCGAAGGCTTTGGCCGAAGAGGCCGTGATGATAGCCGTCCGGGCCTTCGGGAACCGCGACCAGTCGAAGGTCGACATCCCGGTCGAGCCTGTCTCCATGCTCTCGGGGTTCTCCAACGAGGCCGTCCTGGGTGCCCTTGGCGGCACCCCCGGCCCGCTCCTTGACGCCATAAAGGCCGGGTCCGTAAGGGGCGCGGTAGGCATCGTGGGCTGCAACAACCCCAAGCTAAGGCAGGATGAGTGCCACGTCACGCTCGCGAAGGAGCTAATCAAGAAGGACATCCTGGTATTGGTGACGGGCTGCGCGACAGGGGCCATGGGCAAGGCCGGGCTCCTTTTGCCGGAGGCGGCCGAGCTGGCGGGTGCCGGGCTCGCGGGCGTCTGCAAGGCGCTCGGAGTACCGCCCGTGCTGCACGTGGGCTCCTGCGTGGACAACTCCCGCATAATCCACCTCTGCGCGGTGCTGGCCAACGCCCTGGGCGTGGACGTGGACCAGCTCCCCGTGGCGGCGAGCGCGCCCGAGTGGTACTCGGAGAAGGCCGCGGCCATCGGGCTCTACGCGGTCGCGACCGGCATCACCACCCACCTCGGGCTCCCGCCCATGATCCTGGGAAGCCCGGCCATAACCAAGCTCGCCCTGGAGGGCCTCAACCAGGTGCTGGGCGCGGCCTTCATAGTGGAGCGGGACCCCGTAAAGGCCGCCCAGCTGTTGGACAAGCACATCACGTCCAAACGCCTGGCCTTGGGGCTCAGCGCCGGAAACGGCAAGGAGGCCGCCGCATGAAACTCGCGAAGACGCTGCAGCTCTCGCCCTCCCGCTGCATAGGCTGCCTCAACTGCGTTCTGGCCTGCTCCAGCCGCGACTGGGCCGACCACTACCCTGCCCCGTCCAAGATAAACCTCGTGTTCTTCAAGGACGGGGGCCAGGTCCCCATAACCTGCTTCCAGTGCGACAACGCCCCCTGCCTTGGCGTGTGCCGGACGGGCGCGCTCGAGAGAGCCGGGTCCGGGGTGCTGAAGGTCGACCCGACCCGCTGCGTGGGCTGCAGGGCCTGCGTGGCGGTGTGCCCCTTCGGGAACATCAGCTACTCCTTGGCCGGCAAGGCCGCCACCAAATGCGACCAGTGCGAGGGCTCCCCCCGCTGCGCCCTGTCCTGCCCGTCCGGTGCCATCCGCTACGTGGAGGACGAAGACATCATAAGGGAGCGCAGGGAGGCCTTCGCGAGAAGCCTCAAGGCCGCGGGCGACCTGCTCTGACGGCGCGCCCATGCCCCGCCAAAGCCGCGACTAGGGGGTATTGGGGTAAATCAGCGCAAGCGGCCGCCGCTCGCGCGGATTGAAGGCCGCGGGGCAAAGGCCATGGGTTGCAGGCTCACACGCCGCACAAAGCAATGGGGCCGGAAGGCCTGTCAAAGCAACGGGGCCGGAAGGCCCAAGCAAGGAGCCGGGGGTGACCCCGGCTCCTTGCTTCCGCGGCAAAGAAAAAAAGCTACCTGCGGCAAAGGGCAAAAGGCTACCTTTTGGCCTGGTCGTCCCCCGAGGGAAGGTCCATCACCAGCCTCAGGCCTACGACGCTCTCTAGGTAGTCGGGTTCGTAGCGGTCACGGTAGGAGGAGCGGTTCCCGAATTCCGTGTTGGTCCAGCTCCCGCCCCTCAGGGACCGCTCCTTGCCCTCGGAAGGGCCCTTGGGATCCCTCTGCGGGCTGGCCGTGTAGTAGTCCAGGCCGAACCAGTCGGAGAGCATCTCGGCCACATTCCCGTACACGTCGTGGAGCCCCCAGGGGTTGGCCCGAAGGAGCCCTCCTGGGTGGGTGGTCCTCTCGGAGTTGGCCCTGTACCAGGCGTAATCGCCCAGCCTGGCGTCGCTGTCCCCGAAGAAGTAGGGCGACATGGTCCCGGCCCTCGCAAAATACTCCCACTCCGCCTCGGTGGGGAGCCTGTAGGCGTGCGTCCCCTCCCGCTCGTTGAGCTTGGCGATGAAGGACATGACGGAGTCGTAGGACACGCTCTCGACGGGCAAAAGGGGATCCTTGAAGCGGCTGGGGTTGTTGCCCATGACCTGCTGCCACTGCCACTGGGAGACCTCCAGGACGCCCACCCGGAAGGGCTTGGATATGTCCACCCTGTGCTGGGGCTTCTCGTGCTCGTAGAACTCGGTGTCGAGGTCCGAGGCCCCCATGAGGAAGCTTCCGGCAGGCACCTGCACGAACCTCATCCCAAGCGTGTTTACGAACTCGGCATGCTGCCGCCTGTCAGGGGGGCCCTGCGGCTTGTCGGGCGCGCCCCCCTGCGGGGCGGGGACCGCCGCGGCCTTGGCAGGCGCGTCCGCCCCCGCGGCAACGCCCGCCGCGGCCTCTCCCATTGCCTGCCCCATGGCCTCCCCCGCGTAGAATGGTCCCGTGGCGAGGGCCATGGCCGAAAACAGCGCTAAAAGTGTAAGGATCCTTGACATTATTTTTACGAAACGGTTGTCGTTTTGGTGTTATTGTTGGATTGTCGGAAAGCGGGTCTGCCTGTTTCCCGTTCCCGAGCCACCCATGCCTCGGATTACGGGGATTGGCTTTATGGGCTTGGCTTGACCCGCCCGTGCCTCTTTTTGGGTATTTGTCAGGGTTAATGTTGCTTAATTTTGGTTTGTGTTGCTTTGTTTTGGTTTGTGTTGGTTTGTTTTGGTTTGTCAGGTAATTTGTCAGGCAATGTGTTGGGATGCGAAAAAAGTTTCCCCCCTTATGCCTTGCGGGGCGTCAGCGCTTGTTGCGCCTCCAGTCCCAGGGCGGGATTGCCCCGGGATCCTGCCACAGGCCCCTCTTGGCTCCCTTCGCGCTGCTTTCGCTGGCCCTGAACTTGGAGCAGATGCCCTCATCCTTGCAGTAACTCGTATAGGTCCAGGCCAAACCGGAGGCCACCATCTCGTCGTTTACCGACTTGCCCCCAATGCTCACGATCCCCACGTAGCGGCTGTAGCGGTCCACGTCCTTCACCAACACGTCCACCTTCTTGCCGTAGATGGCCTTGTAGAGGTGGTCCTTGGCCTCGTTCCCGTAGGGCTGGCCCTTCTCCGGGCAGTCGATGCCGTAGAACCGCACCTTTATCCGCTCGAAGTCGGTCGTGAGGACCGTGATGGTGTCCCCGTCGGACACCCCCACCACCTCCCCGCTGTAGCTCTCCGCCTGGGCCCAAAGCCCCAAGGGGGAGCAGAGGAAAAAGAGGAGTACGGCAGGGAAAAGGGACGCTTTTCTTACGTTCATGGGGCTTGACTCCTTGTGGGGGGGCGAGCGGCCGGGGCCCGAGGGATGGGGGGCGGCTTCCCCAATCCCGAAAGGCGTTTAGGTTGGCCCGGTTTAGAAAATATCACAGAGTCTAATTTTCGTAAATAGCGTTTAAAGGGGGGATCTAGCCGCGGGGCCGGGCGAAAGGGCCAATGGGCCTGCCCTTGGAAATGGGCCGGTGCTGTGGAAAGGGAGCAATCTGCTGGGAAATGTGATGAAGTGATGCGATATTATATCTTTTATATCCGTTCACATTAAAGCGGATAGCCCCGGACAGCCCCTGGCCCGCCTTCATGGGCCTTGTCCCCCCCTTGGCCGTTACATGGCCGTTACATGGCCGTTGCAAGGCCGTTACTTGGCCGTTACTTGGCCGCCCCTTGGCAGCTTCTTGGCCGCAAGTCTTGCCACACGCCCGTCTCATACGCTTTGGGGGGGCAAATAATGTTGTTTTTCCAAAAATTATGCTTTATGCTTAGCTTTTTTTCCGGGCCCTTGCCCCTTAAGCCCCCGATGGGGTGGATAATGCCTAAGACGGCACGACGGGGCCCTATGCCAGGGATGGCGTACCAATGCCCGGGAGCCTGATGCCACGGCGCCTTGGGCGATTCCCCGCGGGGGGCTTCGGCCCCCCGCGCACACACTGGCGCGCGTTTACGCGCGCCCGCGACCTACAAGGAGACATTGATGAGCGATAGCCCGGCCTGGCACAAGACCACCCTGCTCATTTTCTTTCTAGTGATAATAATCGGCGTTTGCGCCTATTATTTCTTCCGCCCCACGGCGTCCGTCGAGCGGGAGCGCAACCTGAACCTGTTCATCTGGTCCGAGTACATAGACCCGGAGCTCATAGAGGAGTTCCAGGCGCGCCACAACGTGAAGGTCAAAATGGACCTCTACGAATCCAACGAGGAAATGATAAACAAGCTGCAGACCGGCCGGGATAACGTCTACGACATAATAGTCCCCACCACCTACTTCGTGCCTGCGCTCAAAACCCTCGACCTAATCAGGCCCTTGGACCACTCCCTCATCCCCAACCTCAAGAACGTGACCGGGAACTTCGCGAACATCGACGAGGACCCGGGCTACAAGCTGACCGTGCCCTACCAGTGGGGGACCTCCGGGCTTGCCGTTAGGGCCAAGGATATCTCGGTGGTGCCTTCCTCCTGGAAGCTTCTCTTCGACAAGGACAGCACCATAGGGAACATCGTGTTCTTCGACACGGCCAGGGACGCCCTGGGCTCGGCCTTGAAGTATCTGGGTTACTCCCTCAACACGACCAACATCGACGAGATAAAGCAGGCAACCGAGCTGCTCATAGCCGCCAAGGAACACCCCACCTTCATGGGCTTCGACTCCGGAGTCGCCGGGCTCGACAAGGTGATGGGCAATATTGCGGAGACCGCCCAGGTATACAGCGGCGAGGCCATAAAGGCCGCCAAGGAGGACCCGGAGCTCCACTACATACTGCCCGAAGAGGGCAACGAGATCTGGCTGGACCTCATGGCCATCCCCAAGAACGCGCCCAACGCGGGGATCGCCCACGAATTCCTCAACTTCATCCTGGAGCCGGAGGTCGGCGCGAAGATAGCCACCTTCAACAACTACGCCACCCCCAACGACGCGGCCATACCCTTCATCCCCAAGGGGGACCTGGAAGACCCCGGCATGTACCCAACGGCCGAGCGGCTGGCCAAGATGGAGTACATAAAGGACCTTGGCGACAACAACAGGCTCTACGACGAGGCCTGGAACTTCGTCAAGTCCAGGTAGGGCCTTTTGGGGGATCCGCCCTTGAGGGGCTCCGCAAGACCGGGCGCCTACCCGGAGAAGCTCCCAAGGGGCCACATAGACGTGGTGCTCCTGGAGCCCCAGAAGTCCGAGAACATCGGCTCCGTGGCCAGGGCCATGGCCAACATGGGCCTAGGGAGGCTTCTCTTGGTGCGCCCGAGGCTCTCCAAGCCGGAGCTAATGGAGGCGGTGGCCACCAAAAGGGGCCAAGCCTACCTGGGGGAGGCCATGTCCTTCCCTGACCTTGAATCCGCCCTCGCGCCCCACTCCCTGGTGGTGGGGACCACCGCGAGGCAGGGCGACGGGCGGGGGGTGCCCAGGAGCCCCAGGGACATAGCCCCGGAGCTCCTGGCCCAGGACATGGGCAGGGTGGCCCTTGTCTTCGGCACCGAGCGGGGGGGCCTTGCCAACCCGGAGCTGCGGCTCTGCCACAGGGTCGTGACCATCCCCACCGAGGGCCCGGAGTACTCCTCGCTTAACCTCTCCCAGGCCGTGCTCATCCTGGGCTACGAGCTCCTGCTGGCCGCGGGCGGCGAGCCGCCGCCGCCCCCGCCCGTCCAACCCGCCCCGTTCGAGGATTTCCAGAGGGCCTGCAGGGATCTCGAGGACACCCTGAAGGGCGTGGGCTTCCTCCCGGAGGAGAACACGGGCCGCTGGTTCATGAACGTGAAGAAGATCCTGAACCGCAGCCTGCTCACCCGCGGCGAGTGCGACCTCATCCAGGGCATCTGCCGCCAGGTACGCTACAAGGCGGGGCTGGGGGCAAAAAAAGACAAAAAGCCCTGAGGGCGCGGGCGAAAGATCCATGCCGGGTCAGGTTATGCGGCGAAGCCGGGCGCAAGCCCGGCTTCGCCTTTTTTTCCGGCCGCCCGGGCCGGTCCCTACTCGGTCTGGACGCTTATCTTCCTGGGCTCGGCTGGGGCCTGCTTGGGCAGGAAGAGGTACAGCACGCCGTCCTTTATCTTGGCCGTTATCTTGTCGTGGTCGATGGCGTCCGAGACGGCTATCTGGCGGTAGAAGTCGCCTATCTCGTATTCCGCCTTCAGGCTCTTGTACTCCTTGGGCGGCGGGGAGACCTTGCCCTGGATGGTGAGGGTCTTGTCCTTGAGGTCCAAGGACAGGCCCTGGGCGTCCACCCCCGGCATCTCGGCCTCTATGGTTATGCCCTGGTCGTTTTCCCATATGTCCATGTTCGGGTAGAAGTGGGGCGCCCCCGACAGGCTCTCGGCCCCGCCCAGGTCCACCTGGTTCTTCCCCTGGGCGTCGATTTTCTTCATGTCGGGCTGGCTCTTCCCCTGCTCGTCGATTGTCTTGTCGTCGGTCTCTGCCATTTCCGTTGCTCCTTTCTATGACTTCGCGGGCTGCGGCCTTACTCGGTCTTGATCTCTATCTGGCGGGACTTGGCCTCCGCCGCCTTGGGAAGGGTTACGGTCAGTATGCCGTTCTTGAAGACGGCCTCGACGTTTTCGCCCTCTATCTTGGCGGGGAGGGTGAGTATCCTGCTGAAGACGCCCTCGTGGCGCTCCCTGCGGTAGAAGTTGGCCTCCGGCGGGTGCGGGCCGACCTTCTTCTCGCCCTTGATGGTCACCGTGTCGTTCTTGACCGTGATCGAGAGGTCCTCGGCCTTGACCCCAGGGAGCTCGGCCGAGATGATCACGTGGTCGTCGCTCTCGCCCACGTTGATGAGCGGGAAGACCCCCGAGAAGTTGTCCCTGAGGTGCTCGTAGCCGCCCCGCAGGGAGTTCCAGAACTTGTCCATGTGATCGCGCATCAGGTTGAACTCCAGGAGTTTGCCGGGGTCCAGCCCGCGGATGGTGCGGAAAATCGTCATATGGCGCTCCTTACGCTTGGTTTTGTTATATAATGACGGGAAACGTTACCCTGTTGTCAAAAGCTATGTATGGGGGCCCAAGGCCTTATTATAATGGTAAGCATCAATTTCGGCCTGTCAAGGGCGGGGACGCGAATTTTTTTCGCGCCCCCGCCGCCCCTTGCCTTCGGGCCCGGGCCCGTGGGCGGCCCCGCCCTGGGAAGGCCCCGGGGGGAGGGGCCGTTCCAGGGCCCCGGGCATCCCCGGGCTTCCGGAACGGCGCCCCGTGGGCCGCCAGGGTGCCCCCCCAATGACCGCCAGACGGCCCCGCCAAGGCCCATGCCAACCCACAAGGAAAGGACACCCTAGGAAGACCCGATGCTGAGGTACACCCTGATCCGCCTGGCCATGATGGTTCCGGCCTTCATAGGCATAACCCTGGTCTGCTTCGTGGTGCTGCACCTCTCCCCGGGGGATCCCACCTCGAAGCTCACGGACCTGAACCCCAAGGCCAGCCCCACCTACCGGCAGCGGCTAAAGGAGATCTACGGCCTCGACAAGCCACTCCACGTCCAGTACGTCAACTGGGTGTCAAGCCTGGTGAGGCTGGACCTGGGCCGCTCCTTCGCACTCGACCGCAGGCCGGTCCTGGACAAGATTACCGAGCGGCTGCCCGTCACCCTCGCCATGAACCTGGTCTCCATGGCCATAATACTCATGGTGTCCCTCCCCTTGGGGCTCTTCGCGGCCGTGCGGGCCGGGGGCGCGTTCGACAAGACCACCACGGTAATAGTCTTCGTCTGCTTCGCGGCCCCCTCCTTCTGGCTCGCGCTCCTCGCCATGCAGCTCTTCGGCATAAAACTCCAGTGGCTGCCCATATCCGGGCTCACCTCCCTTGGCTTCGAGAATTTCACGGCCTGGGGGAAGTTCAAGGACCTGGCAAGCCATCTGGCCTTGCCCATACTCATCTCGTCCCTGACAAGCCTCGCCAGCATCTCCCGGTACCTGCGCTCCAACATGATAGACATAATCCGCCAGGACTTCCTGACCACGGCAAGGGCCAAGGGGCTCCCGGAGCGGGTGGTCATCTGGAAGCACGCCCTCAGGAACGCCCTCATCCCGGTAATAACCATACTGGGGCTCTCGGTGCCTGGGCTGGTGGCGGGTTCCGTCATAATGGAGACCACCTTCGCAATCCCCGGCCTGGGCCTCCTCTTCTATGAGGCCGCCGTGCAGTACGACTACCCGGTGGTCATGGGGGCCCTTGTGATGGGGGCGGTGCTCACCCTCCTTGGGAACCTATTGGCCGACATCGGCTACGCCATCGCGGACCCGCGGATCCGCGACCAGGCCTTCAAGTAGGGGGCATCCATGGACTGGCCAAGGAACGCCCTCAAGGGCATGTGGGCCAACAAGCTGGCGACGGCCGGGGCGATGGTCGTGCTCCTCATGTTCGCCGTGTCCTGGCTCGCCCCGGTCATAGCCACCCACGGCCCGGACGACGTGGACGTCGCCATGAGGCTCAAACCCCCCGGCACCGAGGGCCACATCTTCGGGACCGACAGGCTAGGGAGGGACGTGTTCTCCAGGATGGTGTGGGGCTCCAGGGTGAGCCTCAAGGTGGGTTTCGTGGCGGTGGGCATAGCGACGCTCATAGGGGTCATCCTGGGGGCCATAGCGGGCTTCTACGGCGGCATCCTGGACGCGATAATCATGCGCTTCTGCGACCTCATGCTCTGCTTCCCCACCATATTCCTGATACTCGCGGTCATAACCTTGCTAGAGCCCTCCATCTGGAACGTGATGCTGGTGATAGGGCTCACTGGCTGGATGGGGGTCACCCGCCTGGTCAGGGCCGAGCTCCTGAGCCTCAGGGGCCGGGACTTCGTCCTGGCCTCCAAGGCCATGGGGGCAAGCGATCTAAGGGTCATAAGCACCCACCTGCTTCCCAACGCCATGGGGCCGGTCATAGTGAGCGCGACGCTCGGCGTGGCCGGGGCCATCCTCACAGAGAGCGCCCTGTCCTTCCTGGGCCTGGGCGTCCAGGCCCCCATGTCGTCCTGGGGCTCCATCCTCTCCAACGGCAAGAACTTCATACAGACGGCCTGGTGGCTCACCTTCTACCCTGGGCTCGCTATACTTGTGACAGTGCTTAGCTACAACCTCCTGGGCGAGGGCCTGAGGGAGATCCTGAACCCGCACAGGAAGGGCCGGGGCTTTGACTGAGGCCTTGGCTGAGGCCTTGGCTGAGGCCTTGACTGAAGCCTTGGCTGTGGCTTTTTGAGTTCGCCGAGGGCAAGCGCTATCGTTGGATAACTTTGCGCCAATGATAATGGGCATATTGTGCCCTGTGGGGTAATATTGTGCCTTGTGGGAAAATATTGCGCCCTGTGGGAGAAATATCACTCAAATGAATACATTTCGGAAAATGTTCGTGAGAGGGCATCGTTTTTTGGGGATATCGTTTTTTTGGGGATTTGGGTGTGGATTTAGGGGATTTAGGTGATTTGGGGCTTTTGGGTTCTCTTTGGTGTTAAGGCGGGATTGGGCGCTTTGGCGCATGACTTGTGCGTAGGGGGCTTTGGAAAGCGTGCGGATTAGGGGAAAAGGAAATGTTGGGAAATTTAGAGACTTTTAACTGTGTTATGGGTGACAACATTGATAACAAGAAGCAGCAAAGTTAAATTGTCCTCATTCTGCGCAAAGTTAAAATGTCCACTTTTTTTACGCAAAGTTAGAATGTCCTGTTAATGTAAGCGCAAAGTTAGAATGTCCTGTTAATGTAAGCGCAAAGTTAAAATATCAGATTTTTTATTACTTTTAACTTGCCAATTTTTTATGCGCAAAATAGGAATGGCTGCTCAAATAACCGCTCCAATGCCATTATAAGCTATACATGGCTGTAGGTTGGCTATAAGCGCAAAGTAGACACGTCCGATCAGATTGGCTTGCAAAATCGTCCAAAAGGGGGTATTACCATAATGTGTCTATTTCAAACGTGACAGGGAGAAAATCCTATGCCCACAATATTTAGGTATCGACCCAAACTCTTCAAAGTTGACAACCAGGAGAGGGCCAAAGTCCTCGATTGTGTCATCGCCCAGAAACTGCGGCGGGATCAAGCAGCGACTCTGCTGCACTTAAGCACCAGACAGGTTTCCAGGCTCCTCCAGAGGTACAAACTCGAAGGCAAGGCGGGGCTGGAGCACAGGTTAAAAAACAGGCCCTCCAACAACTGCAAAAACTCGAAGGCTAAGAAGAAGCGCAGCAGGGGCGCAAAAAAGGTGTCGTAGCAAAGTCATGATGTGAGTTTTTTGAGAAAAATTCAATTGTCGAATTGGTGTAAGCGCAAAATTAAAATGTCCGATTTTCTAAATTTTCATCATTCTGAATCGGATCTGCCTTCCAGAAAATGTGCCGCCTTTAGTTCCTCTTTGAGTGCTTTTTAGTGAGAATCCAATGGATCCAGTAATAAATCAGAAGCAAAATCAATTCTAGGACTATTATCTGATGATGCTTTGACTTTAGCTAGAGCGGCTAATTGTTTTTAATTATTTCCGCCTTTCG
>JAITKK010000001.1 GCA_031278475.1 Deltaproteobacteria bacterium | reverse complement strand
CCCCGGCAGGCCGCAAGGTTTTTGGCGGAAGGGGGCCCGCAAGGGCCCCCGTGCCGCAATCCGACAATAGCAAAGTTGAGGACACATGCCAGAACACATCTACGAGCGGGTGCTCTTTTTCTCCGGCGAGAACGTCCCGTTGGAGCTTCACAAGGCGCGCATGGTCCAGCGCGTCTTCCTGAGGGACGCAAAGGAGCGCCTCAGGGTACTCACGGAAACCGGCAACAACACCTTCCTGCTGCCGAACAGGGACGTCTTTTTGGACATGCTGACGGACTCGGGCGTGAACGCCATGAGCGAGGCCCAGTACGCGGCCATGCTGTTGGCCGACGACAGCTACGCGGGCTCCGAGACCTTCTACCGCCTGGAGGGGACGGTCCGGGATTTCTTCGGGATGCCCTACTTCCTCCCGGCCCACCAGGGCCGCGCCTGCGAGAACATCCTCGCGACCGCTTACGTGAAACCGGGGTCCTCGGTCATCACCAACTTCCACTTCACCACCACCAAGGCGCACATAACCCGCCAAGGCGGGAAGGTGCTGGAGGCGGTGTCCGACAGGGCGACGGTCACCCAGGGGACGGAGCCCTTCAAGGGCGACTTCGACATGGGGAAGCTCAAGGGCTTCGTGGAGGGCGCAGGCAAGGGCAACGTGGCCTTCCTGCGCATAGAGCTGGGGACCAACCTGATAGGCGGCCAGCCGGTGTCGCTCGGGAACATCCGGGAGGTCGCGGCCTACGCAAGGTCCCAGGGGCTGAAGATTGTCATGGACGCGTCCTTGCTCGCGGACAACCTCTACTTCCTGAAGACCAGGGAGCCCGCCTGCGAGAAGACGCCCCTGGACCGGCTGGTCAGGGAGCTCTCCGAGTGCGCGGACATCATCTACTTCTCGGCCAGGAAGCTAGGCTGCGCGAGGGGCGGCGGCATAGCCGTCCGCTCCGAGGAGGATTTCCGCAAGATGCGCGACCTTGTGCCCCTGTTCGAGGGTTTCCTCACCTACGGCGGCATGTCGGTGAGGGAGATGGAGGCCATGAACGTGGGCCTGAAGGAAACCCTGGACATGGACGTCATAAGCCAGACCCCCATCTTCGTGGAGGCCCTGGGGAGGGAGCTGGTCGCGAAGGGCGTGCCCGTGGTGACCCCGTTCGGGGGCCTGGGCTGCCATCTCGACGCCTCGGCCTTCATACCCCACGTCCCGCAGGAGCGCTACCCGGCCGGGGCCCTAGCCTCCGCCGTGTACCTCGCCGGGGGCATCAGGGGCATGGAGAGGGGCACCCTCTCCGAGCAGAGGGCGCCCGACGGCTCCGAGACGCTCTCGAACATGGAGCTGTTGCGCCTTGCCGTGCCCAAGAGGGTTTTCACCCTCTCCCAGATGAAGTACGTGGCCGACCGGGTGTCCTGGCTCCACCGGCACCGCGACCTCATAGGCGGCCTCGAGTTCGAGGAGGAGCCCGCCACCCTGCGCTTCTTCCTGGGACGCCTGAGGCCTGTGGGCGACTGGCAGGAAAGGCTGGTGGAGGCCTTCATAAAGGACATGCCAAACGGCCTGTGACATGATCTGGCGCCCAAGGGCCTGCGGCCCCTGGGCGCCCCACCGAACGGGCGCAACCCGCGGGGGGGCTACCCCCCCGCCCGGGGGCCGCATGAGGCGAACCGGTCATTGGATCCCCAGAGCGTTTTCCCAAGCCTTGGGCTTTGCGGCCCTGGCCTTGGCGGCCATCGCCTTGCCCGCCTTGGCCTTGCCCGCCCCGGCCCTGGCCCAGGGAGGGCCCTGGGATGACCTTGCCCGCGGCTTCCAGGGGCTGGGCCCGCTCGGGCGGGCCCTGGTGTATCTGGCCCCGTTCGCGCTGGGCGCGCTATTAACGCTGTTCGTCGCGATCGCCCTCAGGCGCAGGGGGTCCCAAAATCCTTCCAGGGGCGGCCTTGGGGGGGCCCCGGCATCCGATAGGGCCCTTGGCCCGGCCTTCCTCCCAGGGGCCTCCGCCCCCAAGGACATCTTCCCCTCCGAGTGGCTTGCCAAGGCGGATCCCGGGGCCTTGGGGCGTTTTGTGGACGAGGCCTCCGACAGGGCGTTCCAGGACCTGAGGGCCGCGCTTGTCAGGAGGGCCAAGGGCGACAAGGGCGACAAGGGCGCCCTTGAGCCCTTGCCCGATACCGCCATCAGGCCCGGGAAGGCCCCCTTCGTCAAGGACGCCTTGGACATGGCGGCGGACGCCGCGAGGCGCTCGCTCAGGGACTCCCTGGGTGGCGACGCGCTCTACGAGGCCCTGGGCGAGGGCGGGCTCGCCAAAGGCGAAAGGGCCCTCGCGACGGCCCACCTGAGGGAGCTCATGCCAGCCTACCGGCTCCCCCAGCCGCCACCGCCCGTCACCGAGGCGAGGATATTCACGGTGGCCCTCCTGGGGGCCTTGGGGGCCTTTTTCGGGGACCTCTCCGGGGCCGCGCTGGCCGGTTTCCTCGGGCAGCCCCAGTCGGCCGGGGCCCTCCTGGGCGCGGTTCTGGGGGCCTTCCTGCCGGTCGCGCTATCCGTGTGGCTGGCCCAGCACAGGAGGCTGCGGGTCGCGCTCATGGCGGCCTTGGGCGCGGCCGCTGTGGTGGACGCGGCGATCGGGGTAATCAGGGTGGGCACCCTTTCGGGGATACTGGGCGGCGGCGGCGGCGGCAGGCTCAAAAGGCTGTTCCTGTACCTCGCGGCCTTCCTTATCCTGCTTCTCGCCAAAGGCAAGGAGAGCTTCGACTCCAAGGCCTGGGAGGCGACCGTGAGGGAATCGCTCAAGGCCTACCTGAGCTCTGCCATCCCTATGCTAACCGTCCTTCTATACCGCATGGGTTCCATGGGGGCGGCCGATTCCGGGGATGCCATGGGGCTCTTGGCCGAGACGGTTGCGCTTGTCAAAAGGCTTCTCGCGAAAGGCGGGGAGGCGGGGGAGGGCGAGGGCTACCTGCTCTCGGACCTAAGGCGCAAGCTGAGCCTCGCGGGTTTCGAGATGGGGGACGACTCCGGCCCCGCAGGGGCCGGCAAGGCCCTTGTCTGGTCGGAGAGCATGAAGTCCAGCTACGACACCTTCGGGCACGTAAGGCCCGGGGAGTCCGTGACCGTGGAAGAGGAGCCAGTCACCAAAGACGGGAGGGTGCTGCGGAAGGGGCAGGTGGTGCCAAGCTAGGGAAGGCTTTGCAACGGTCGCCTTTGCCCCAAGCGCTTTGGGAAAAACCAAAGACCCCAAAACGTTCCAAATGCGCTATGATAAGTCACCATGGCAATGCGCTATGATAAGTCACCATGGCAATGCGTTGTGATAAGCCCTTATGGCGATGAGCTATGATAAGTACCCGTGGAACATAATGGAACATAATAAAACCCCAACGACACATAACACAGCCCAACGGGATTAAACATAAAGCCTGACACGCATGACACAGTCCAACGGAATTAAACATAAAGCCTGATACGCATGACACAGCCCAATGGAATTAAACATAAAGCCTTGTACGCATAAAGCCCTATACGCATAAAGCCTGACACGCACAACGCCCGATACGGCCCAAAACCCGATCCGACTAATCTCCAATCTGCCTCTGGCGAGGGGGACAATGGCCCCGGAGACCCG
This sequence comes from Deltaproteobacteria bacterium, assembly GCA_031278475.1. GTDB lineage: Bacteria > Desulfobacterota > Desulfarculia > Adiutricales > Adiutricaceae > JAISMF01. The sequence goes on along the minus strand of JAITKK010000001.1, from coordinate 8,915 downwards.
CAAGGACGTGGTGGGGGTGGATTTCGGAACCACCAACACCTACATAACGGTCTGCCCCTACGGCACCAAGAACAAGATGCCGCTGCACCTTGACGGGCGCACGCCCGCCATAGACACGGCCATACTCTATTCAGACGCGGAGGACGCTGACCCGGCCGTGTTCCCCATGGTGGGGGAGGCCGCTACCCTCACCTTCGGGCAGGCGGGGCCATCCGAGGCGGAGAGCCAGGGCTACCGCTACTACGCCAACTTCAAGCTCGAGATTGTGAGGGACCCTCTCGCGAGGACCCTCTTCTTGGACTTCTTCCGGGCCATCTCGAGGGACGCGGAGAGGAACGGCACCCCGCTGGAATGGGATCAAAGCCAGGTGCTGTTCGGGGCGCCCAGCGAGGCCCCGTCAGAGTACCGGGAGGCCCTGAAGGCCCTCGCCAAGGAGGCTGGCCTTGGGGACATAGAGATCTTGGACGAGCCACAGGGGGCGCTGCTCACGGACCTGGGCTACGGCAGGTTCCCGCTCACGGACGTCCTGGACGGCTACCTAGTGGTGGATTTCGGCGGCGGGACCTGCGACTTCGCGTTCCTCAGGGAGGGCGAGGTGGAGGGCTCCTGGGGCGACATGGACCTGGGCGGGAGGCTATTCGACGACCTTTTCTTCCAGTGGTTCCTGGACCACAACCCGGGCGCGCTCGACAGGCTGAAGGCCCAGAACCGCGACTTCTACGCGCTCAGCTACCTGAGCCGCAGGCTTAAGGAGGATTTTTCCGAGACGGTGTCCCGCAACCCCAAGGCCTCCTTCAGGTCCGAGCTGGGCCGGTTCGGGGTGGCCAAGGGCTTGTCCAGGGGGGAGTTCCTGGAGAGGGCCTCCTCTTACAGCCCGTCGCCCACCTTCCTCGACTACCAAGGGAAATTCGGGAGGGCCCCTTCCGGGAGGCTCGCTGGCGGGAAGGTCGATCTGCTCGCCTGGTTCTCCGAGGCCCTGTCCCAGGGCCTCGGGGACCCATCCAGGGTGAGGGCCGCGTCCCTCGCGGGAGGGAGCTCCAGGTGGTTCTTCGTGGCCGAGCGACTGCGGGACATGCTGGGGGACCCGCGGGGTTCGGTCCAGGCGGCGGGCATCAAGGCCCTGAAAGGCGACACCCAGGCGAAGGCGCTTGTGAGGGCCAGCCCCAACCCCTTCGGGGCCATATCCGAGGGGCTATCGATCCTCCCCGCCGTGAAGCTGGACTTCGAGGCCGCCAAGCGCAGGATATCGGCCGACCGGGAGGCCTTCTTCCAAAACAGCATCCTGCGCCACGTGCGGGAGCAGCTGGGCAAGGCGGCGTCCGCGCTCACCGGCCGGGTGCTCTCGGAGTTCTTCGACGGCCAGGTGGCACCGGCCCTGAGGGCACACATCGGCGGGCCCCTGCGCATAGGCGACCTGGAGGATGAGGTGGGGGCCCTTGCCAAGGCCTACAACCCGAGGCTGGTACAATTGGCGCAGAGGGCCCTGGGCGACGAGTTGTCGGCCCTGTACCCTGTCGCCCAGGAGAGGATCCAGGCCTGGCTCCAGTCCCACAACCTCTCGGCCACCGGGAAACTTGTCTACGGGAGGAGGGATCTGGGCCCGGTGAGCCTGGATCTCCCGGTGGGCGACCAGCTGGCCGAGCCGTTGTTTCTGGCCCTGGGCGGGATAGCCTCCACCTTGGTGGGGGTCATATCGGCGTCCGTGTGCGGGGGCGCTGGCATGGCCCTGCTCGCCTCAGGCCCCGCCGGCCTGGTGCTGGGCGCCGCTGGCGGGGCCGCCTTGAGCGGCGCGGTCCTGCTTCTGGGGAAAGGCAGGCTCCTAAGCTACCTCAAGGAGAGGACGCTCCCGCCATTCCTAGCGGGGCTCGCCCTCTCCGACACGGTCCTGCGCTCCGCGAGGGAACGCCTGAGGGCCGCGGTGGGCAGGGAGCTCGACAAGCTCTTCGGGATATCCCTCGCGACCTTCGCGGCCGAGATGGACCGCCTGATAACCGCGGTGCTGGACAGGATTGGCATCGTGAACGTGTTTTTGGAAAAGCGGCTGCCGGAGGGCTAGCGGCGCTTGGGTTTTCGGGGATTGCCAGAGGCCAGGTTATTCTTATTGGGGGGCCCGCGAGGCAGGCCCTTGCGCGTCAGGGATGGAGGGACCGCATGGCGGCATGCCCTTGCGCCTTGGCATTGCGGCATCGCCCCGGGCATGGCAAACTTGCGACAAGTGGGAGGGTTCCGATGGGCCTCAACGACACGCCCAGCTCGTCAAGGGTCCACATAGGCTTCTTCGGGAAGCGCAACGCCGGCAAATCGTCCCTGGTGAACGCCGTGACCGGGCAGGACCTGGCCGTGGTCTCGGACGTCCTGGGGACCACCACCGACCCGGTGTACAAGGCCATGGAGCTTCTGCCCTTGGGCCCTGTCGTGATAATAGACACCCCGGGGCTTGACGATGTCGGCTACCTTGGCGAAAAGAGGGTAAGGAAGACAAGGCAGGTGCTGAACAAGACGGATGTCGCGGTCTTGGTTACCGACCCGTCCGGCCCCTTGGACGAGGCCGAGAGCGCCCTCCTGAGCCTCTTCCGGGAGAAGAAGGTGCCCTACCTTGTGGCCCGCAACAAGGCGGACCTCTTGGAAGGCGAGCCCGAAAAGGGCCCCCCGGAGGAGCTTCTCGTGAGCGCGGTGAGCCTTCAAAACGTGAAGGAACTGAAGGAAAGGCTCGCGAGGCTCGCGATCACCGAGGAGACCAAGCTCAGGCTGGTGGGGGACCTAATAGGCCCGTCCGATCTCGTGGTGCTTGTCATACCCATAGACAAGGCTGCGCCCAAGGGAAGGCTCATACTCCCGCAGCAGCAGGCCATAAGGGACATACTGGAGGCGGACGCCGCCGCGGTGGTGGTAAAGGAGCATGAGCTGAGGGACGTGTTTTCCTCGCTTGGCAAAAAGCCCAGGCTTGTGATAACCGACAGCCAGGTGTTCGCCAAGGCCGCGGCCGACACGCCCCCGGACGTCCCGCTCACCTCTTTCTCCATACTGTTCGCAAGGCTCAAGGGCATACTGGACGCGGCCGCCAAGGGGGCCTTGGCGACCGATCTCCTCAAGGACGGCGACAGGGTGCTCATCTCCGAGGGCTGCACCCACCACAGGCAGTGCGACGACATAGGGACTGTCAAGCTCCCCCGCTGGATACGCAACTACACCGGGAGGGATCTCCGCTTCTCCTGGACCTCGGGCGGCGACTTCCCTGAGGATCTCTCGCCCTACGCCCTCATAGTCCACTGCGGGGCCTGCATGCTGAACGACCGGGAGGTGCGCTACCGGCAGAAGTGCGCGGAGGACCAGGGCGTGCCCATAACCAATTTCGGGACCATAATAGCCCACATGCAGGGCATACTTGAGAGGAGCCTCGAGGTGTTCCCGCACCTCGCGGCCGAGCTCGCGGCCGACAGGGCCGGAAGGGGGTAGCCGTGCCCCGTTGGGAGAGCGACGCCCTGGGCGGCATGGACATCCCGGACGACGCGCTCTGGGGCATCCAGACCCAGAGGGCGTTGGGGAATTTCGGATCCCCCGGGAACCGGGCGACCGCCAACCTCAGGCTCATGCACGCCATAGTCATGGTGAAGAAGGCCGCGGCCCTCACCCACGAGAAGCTGCACCCCGACAGGGCCGAGGTGTACGGGGCCATAGCCGCCGCCTGCGACCAGGCGCTCTCGGGCGACCACGACTGCCAGTTCGTGGTGCCAGCCCTCCAGGGGGGCGCCGGGACATCGGCCAACATGAACGCGAACGAGGTGCTAGCGAACCTGGCCCTCGGCATACTCGGGCTTCCCAGGGGCGACTACAGGGGGGTGCACCCATTGGACGACGTGAACCGCGGCCAGTCCACGAACGACGTCTACCCAACGGCCCTGAGGATAGCCGCGGTGGGGCTTCTAAGGGAGCTCGCCGACGAGGCGGCCTCCCTCCAGGAGGCCCTCCAGCTCAGGGAGAACGAGCTCTCCGACATCAGGAAGCTCGGGAGGACCGAGCTCATGGACGCGGTGCCGGTAACCCTTGGCGAGGAGTTCGGGGCCTGGGCCCAGGCCATATCGAGGGATCGCTGGAGGCTCTACAAGATTGAGGAGAGGCTGCGGCAGGTTAACATCGGCGGGGCGGCCGTGGGCCTGTCGCCCCTCAGCGAGCGCAGGTACCGTTTCGGGGTCCTTGAGCGCCTGAGGGAGATAACGGGGATAGGGCTTGCCGCGAGCGAGTACCCCATGGACGTCACCCAGAACAACGACGTGTTCGTGGAGGTCTCGGGGCTTCTGAAGGCGATGGCCGCGAACCTCTCGAAGATCTGCGGGGACATAAGGCTCATGGCATCGGGCCCCAATGGTGGTTTGGGGGAGATACGCCTCAAGCCCATGCAGCTGGGGAGCACGGCTATGCCCGGGAAGGTCAACCCCGTGATACCCGAGTTCGTGTCCGTCATTGCCATGAAGGTCATGGCGAACGACCTGTCCGTAACTATGGCGGCCTCCCGCGGGGAGTTCGAGTTGAACGCCTTCCTCCCCCTGATTGCCGAGTCGCTCCTTGAAAGCCTGGAGCTATCGAGGGACGCTGCCAAGGCCCTCCGCGAGAAATGCGTGGAGACGCTTAGCCCCGATCCCGGGCGCTGCCTCGCACACCTCGACGCGAGCCTCGCGTTCGCGGCCTCCTACGCCCCGAAGCTCGGCTACGACAGGGTCGCGTCCATTTTAAGGGAGCACGGTGGCGATCCGCAGGAATCCCTTGCGGCATTGGAGAAGGCCTGCGGGGAAAAGGATCAGGGGAATGCCGAAGGGCAGGGCCATGCGAGCGAGGACGGGCGCGAGGCCGGGGAGGGGGCAAACGACGATCCGAAAGATCCGAAAGATCCGAAAGAACCATAAGAAACCCCAAGTAACCCCAAGTAAATGACAACGACACCCCATAATCCATGGCAATAACCCACAATTGCCCATAATCCCAAGGAATGAAATGACCAAGCTGCTTGTGACCATAGTGGGGGCCGACCGCCCCGGGATAGTCCACCTTGTGTCGGCCGCGCTCTTCGCCCGGGGCTGCGTGATATCCGAGCTCGCGCAGACGACGCTGCACGGGCAGTTCGCAGGGCTCTTCTCCGTGGAGGCCCCCGACGGGCTTCTGCCTCTGGCCTTGACCGATGCCCTTTCCGAGGGCCTGAAGGGCTCCGGGCTTTCGTCTTGGGTCACACCCGGGGAAGATGGCCCCGGGCTCCAAACGGTTGAGACCGAGCCCTACGTGATAAGCATCACGGGCCCGGACAGCCCGGGGCTTATACCCGATTTGACCGAGGGCATCGCGGCCCTCGGGGCCAACATCCTTAACCTGCGCTCCCTTTCCCTCACCGGGGGCGATGGGCCCGCCCCGGTCGTGCTGGTACTCGAGGTGACGCTTCCGGCGACGGTCGCTAGGCAAAAATTGAGCGAGACCCTTAACCGTTGCGCGGAAAGCCTAGGCCTCGAGATAAGCCTTCAGCACAGGGACATCTTCGAGGCTATACACAGGATCTGACAGGCGGCCACATAGCCAAACAAAACCGTTCGCATTATGGGATATGTTAGGGATTTTTGGGAGATTATGGCTTCTGTGATCCATTCCATTCCATTCCATTCCATACCATTCCATACCATTCCATGATTTGGGCATAGGCAACCTGGTAAAATCAAGAACTTTGGGAATTCCAGGAATTTCTCGAATTTCACGATTTTGTTTTATCACGCCATTTATAAAGCGATAGGATGATTGCGTCTATTTCGATAAAGTTTCACGAATTGTGCGTTTTCTTTTGATTTCGGCTGCCTTGCCCTCAAAGCAAGCTTAATCCCAAATTCCGGTCCTGCTTCCTTGGCCGCTCCCAAAACCTTGTTTTTCTGCGATTATCACAGGCGTTTATTTGTGATTGCCAAGTGCGATTTTTTATTCGCATATGCGGTTTTTACCATCGTATATTTTCCGATCGCACGATCGTGAAAATGTGCGATATCGCCATTTTGTTTTTTCGTCGCCTGGGCCGCCTCCCGGTCTTGGCCTTGCCTTGGGTTTTCTTGACCAAAACACGCGCATCGCTGGCATTGGGTTTCGGGCCGGTTCGGGCTGGGTTAACCTGGCCAATCGGGTAAATCGGGGTCCGTTTGTCGCTTTCCCGGCTTTGTGCTAAAGTGGTTGCCAACCCGCACCCTTGCCCTTTTCCCGGGCACGATTCTCGCCTGTATCAATGGTGTACGTATGCGCGACACATCCCAAAACCCGCCTGACAGCCCATCTTTGGCCAAGCGCAGGACCGGTGCGCGAAAGGGCCTTTCGCTTTTCTCCCCCTTTGGGGGGATGGCCCTGCTTTTGGCCGTCGCGTTGGCATTGACCCTTGCCCCAAGCGGGCTCTCGGCAGACGATCCGCTTAAACTCAAAATCGCGACACTTCCCATAGCCGACACCATCCTGCTGCACCTGGCAAAGGATCTGGGCTATTTCGGGAAAGCGGGGCTCGACGTGGAGCTGGTCCCCTTCCAGAGCGCCATGGAGAAGGACCAGGCGATCATAGCGGGAGGCCTGGACGGCCATTTCTGCGAGATGGGCTCGGTCATCATGCAGAGATCCCAGGGGCTCGCTTACATGGTCGTGGCCGCGACCTCCCACACGGATCCGGCAAAGAGGGTGTTCGGGCTTGTGACCAAGCCCGGGTCCGTTGCCAAGGGCGTGTCGGACTTGGAGGGGTCGACCGTTGGCATAGCCAAGCTCTACATGGTGGACTTCATGACGGACGCGATACTCCGCAAGGCTGGGCTTCCCATGGATTATCTTAAGAGATCCGACGTCAAGAGGATCCCCATCCGCTACCAGATGCTGGTCGCGGGTCAGCTTGACAGCGCATTGTTTCCGGAACCCATGCTCACCATGGCCGAAAAGGAGGGCGGGAAGGTGCTCCTTGACGACCGCGACCTCGACATGCCGCTTGCGGTGGTCGCCCTGAGGGCGGACCTCGCTCAGGCGCAGGTGGCGGCCTTCCAGGGGGCGATAGCCGGGGCCGTGTCCTACGCGAACGCGAACGAACCCGATACCGTCGCGAGGATGGGTGCCTTGAGGCTCATTCCCCCGGCCCTCTCCAAGGACTACAGGCTCATGGCCTTCGATCCCAAAAACCTACCCTACAGGCTCCCGGACAGGTCGCTCTACGGCCAGTACGTGGACTGGCTCACGGCAGCGGGGGCCCTTGGCGACTCGCTCCCGGGCGGGGCGAGACCCGCCCCCAGCTTCGAGGACGTGGTCTTCCAGGGCGCTGCCCCTGCCAAGGCCGGGGACTGAGTGCCTTGGGGGGGCAGGCATTCGCCATACGCGCCGAGGGGCTCGAAAAGTCCTATGGCAAGGTGCCGGTATTCGCGGGCATGTCTTTCGAATTGCCCCTTGGGGGCTCCCTCGCGATACTCGGCCACTCGGGTTGCGGGAAGACCACTCTTCTGAGGGTGCTCCAGGGGCTCACCTTGGCGGACTCCGGGACCCTTGAGTTCGGGCCCGGCATGAGGGGGAGATCCCTTGTCATGCAGGACCACGGGCTCTTCCCATGGAAGAACGCCTGGGACAACCTAGAGCTGCCGCTAAGGCTCTCCGGGGTCCCCAAGGCCTCCAGGGGGAGCGCTGTCAAGGCGATGCTCTCCGGGCTGGGGCTCGCGGGGCTCGGGCGCCGCTACCCTTCCGAGCTATCCGGGGGAGAGCGGCAGAGGCTGGCCCTGGGCCGCTCCCTGATAATGCGCCCTGGGCTGTTGCTCCTGGACGAGCCTTTTTCCTCCCTCGACCAGATAACCAGGGAGGGCCTCCAGGGCTTCCTCGCGGGACTTTGGCGCTCCCTTGGGCTCAGCATGGCCCTTTCCACCCACAGCGCGGAGGAGGCCGTGCGACTTGGGGGGACCGTCCTGGTCCTGGGCGCCACCCCCACCAAGGTTGTGGCGTCCGTCCCCAACCCCGCGGTGGAAGGCGCGGGGAACCCGGATGACGCCCCGAGGGTCCTAAGGCTCCTGCGGGAGGCCCTGAGGGACGCGAGGCCCCCGGCCGCGGCCCTTGGGGCCGCGGCCGGGCACGTGGGCCCGGAGCCCTCGGCTTTCGGGGGGCATAAATGGTGAGGGGGGCCCAGCGGACGCTATTGCCCTTCCTGCTATTCGCGGGGGTCTGGGAACTTCTTGGCCTGTGGCTGGGCCCCAAGGTGCTGCCAGGGCCCGTGCCCGTGTTTCTGCGCCTGTGCGGGGAGCTGGCTGACCCGGTGTTTTTGGGCCATTGCCTGTGGAGCCTCTGGAGGGCCTCTGCAGGCATCGCATTGGGATTTCTTACCTGCTACCCGCTTGGGCTGGCGTTGGGTTCGTTGAGGGCCTTTGACAGGCTTCTGGCACCCTTGGTCTTCCTCACCTACCCGGTACCCAAGGTGCTGCTGCTCCCGGTACTGCTTGTCCTCCTGGGCCTCGGAGAGGCCCCGAAGGTAGCGTTGGTGGCTCTCACGGTGGGCTACCAGGTGCTGGTGGTGACAAGGGACAGGGCCCTTGGGCTTGACCCTAGGTACAGGGACTCTTTCCTCTGCGTGTGGCCGGGGGGCCCAGGGGGCGGCGGAAGGCTCCCAAGGGCCTTGGGCTATGCGAGGGCGGTGCTTGTCCCTTGGACGCTCCCTTCCGCCATCACCTCCCTGAGGCTCGCGTCGGGCACGGCAGTGGCCGTCCTCTTCATGGCGGAGTCGTTCGCGACCCGCACGGGCCTCGGTTTCGTGATAATGGATTATTGGGGGCTCATGGACCTTCCGGGCATGTTTTCGGGGATCATCGCCATGGGGGCCCTGGGCGGTCTCTTCTTCTGGCTCTCGAACGTTGCGGCGAGGATCCTCTGCCCTTGGGAGGGGAGGGGCGGGA
>JAITKK010000243.1 GCA_031278475.1 Deltaproteobacteria bacterium | reverse complement strand
GCACCCCGCAGGCAAGAGGCAGGCCCTTGAAAGGAAAAGCCCCAAACCCACGCAATCGGGGTATGGGGCTAATCCATCCGTGCCGTAAAATCATTGGTAGGCGTGAAGAGATTTGAACTCTTGACCACTACCGTGTCAGGGTAGTGCTCTCCCACTGAGCTACACGCCTATGATCCCCTTGGGCACCCAGCGGGCCCTTGGCGGATATGCGGGGCTTTTATCCGGGGTACCGAAACCTCCAGGATGCTCCCATAACCACCCTATATAACAAAGGCGTTCGCTTTGTCAAGCCATGGCTTGGCCTCCCACGTGGCTGCCCTGGGCCGCCGCAAGGCCGAAAGGCGGCCCTGAAATGGACACACCAAGGGCTGGGCCAGGACAAAAAAAGGCCCTGGCAGCCCGGGGAGTAGCGGGATGCCAGGGCCAAATCAGCGGCGGGCGACCGCTAGATGTTTATGGGAATGATGCTGGCCGTGATGAATATGATGAGCTCTTTCTTGTCGTTGTCGACGTGCTTGTTCTCGAAGAGCCAGCCAAGGAGCGGTATCGCATGGAGGCCAGGGACCCTGGTTCCGCTGGCTAACTGGTTGTCCGTGATGATCCCGCCTATGACCACGGTCTCGCCGTTCTTGACCATCAGCTTGGTGTAGGCCTCTTTCTTGTCGATGGCTGGCTCATCGCCGACCATGTCGCCCACGCTGTCCTTGGTCAGCGTAATCTCGAGGGTCACGATCTGGCCGTTCTCCTCGATGTGGGGGGTAACCCTGAGCTCCATCAAGGCATCCTTGAACTCGGTGGAGGTGTTGGTGCCAAGGCCGCCGCCGGACTTGTAGGGGACCTGTGTGCCCTGCTTTATGTAGACCTGCTGGTCGTTCGCGGCCATTATCCGCGGGGCGGAGATTACCTTGGTCTGGCTTACCACCTCAGATGCCGTGAGCTGGGCGTTCAAGAGGAGGGTCCCGGCCCTGTTCAGGAAGCCCATGCCCAAGGCGATGCCCTCGTTGCTGACGCTCATGGCGCCGAATGCCTCGCCAGGGGCGTAGTCGCCCTCGGTCATCTGGGTCCCGACCAGATCCATGGCATCGGTGTGGTTTACCATGTTCCCCCGGTAACGGTCATAGGCACCGCCCCAGCGGACGCCCAGATCCTGCGTGAACTTGGCGTTCGCCTCGACAATCCGGGCCTCTATGAGGATCTGCTTCGTGACCTTGTCGTTCCGGCGGGCGAGATCCCTGAGAGCCTTGACGGTCTCCACGTCGTCCTCGACGTAGATGTCGTTTCCGATGACCTTGACCGTGCCCCTGATGCTCTTGGCCTTCTCAAGCTCGGCCGCGAGCGACGTGATGCTCGCATAGACGGGCGTATAGGTCCACTTTTCCAGTGCCACCCTCACGTTGGGGTCGGTCGTGTCAGGCCCCGCGGCCCTACGCATGTTTTCCCTGGTGTCCACCCTGAGCACATTCCCGTTTTCCTCGACGTCGAGGTTCTTGGAGGCCAGGACTATGTCGAGGGCCTGGTCCCAGGGCACGTTCCTGAGCTTCAGGGTGACCTTGCCGCTCACCGCGTCGGAGACGACCACGTTCTTGCCGGACACCTCGCCAATGAGGCGGAGGATGTTATGGATGTCGGCGTTCTGGAAATCGAGGCTTATGCGCTCGCCCGTGTAGACCTTTTCGTCGCTCATGCCGGAGCCGCCCGAAAGGGTCCTGCCCACGCCGGCCGTGGGGGTGGGGGGCTGGCCCTGCTGCCTGGGGGTGGCCTGCGGGGTGGCGGCGCCCCCACCGGGGGTGGCCGGTGGCGCGAAGGTCTGGGCCATCGCAACGGTTGCCCCCAGGATCAACACGGAGGCAAAAATAAGCAACGCCGGCACTATCGGCCTCGGAAAAGAAGATGGGCTGGTTCTCATGGCAGTCTCCTCATGGTATGTATCGGTGACTAACCCTTGTGTTCGGGTACTGTCCTGAAAGGCTCTATGGCATGCCCCGGAAAGGGCGGGAGACCCGATCCTGGATAAAGGGAATGCGGCGGGATCGGGGCCGTGCTCTTTTCTTTAATCGGCATAATCGATCCGTCACTTTAGGAAAATTAGACGAATCTGGAAACCTTTGTTAATGTCATAGCTTTCATTGACTCGATACTTACCTATTAGTTCCTAACGAAAATCATATAGGACTAATTACACATAATTGGAAAATAAAAACACCTAAATAGGGTAGAGTCGTGGCAAACTCTTACAAGATTATAGTCAAAAGTGAAAAACGCCGCCGCGCTCAACGGGCGACACCCCTGGAACCGCCGGCAGACCCCTGGCGGGGGTCGCCAAGCCTTACCGGTGGCACGGATCGGGCTGGCCTTGCCGACATGCGCACCGCTGTCCCGGTTGGGCCAACGGAAAGCATCTATTGGAATTAAAGGAAACTGGAAGATCCCGCGCCTTGCCCTCCCCTCTCCCCTGCGTATGGGGCGGAGGGCATTTGCGAAAGCGTGTGTCGCGAAATCGATTGTGGCGAAAACGTCATTCGATTGCGGGAATTTGGATGCCTTGTATCGGGTTAATTCGATTAGGTCCCAAAAGGCAAACGCCCTGCCCTATAAATCGAATTGCCTTGGCTGGCTTTGCAAGCGGACAACAATGAGGATTGTCTGAAACGCTTGGAAAAATTATGGAAAATCTAAAGTAATTTGTTAGAGTTGAACCCTATGTATCATCTAATTAGCTGTAACAATATTACCATGGTGATTCTTGTTAAACAATAGAAATATGTCACGATATTAAAATTAATTGAAAAATTTTTCTTATTTGCAATGCGGGCTACCTAAGAGGCAAAATTCCCCCGCCCTTACATGCTCTTGCGCTTGGCAGGTAATGGCAGGGGAGGATCGAAAAAATAGCAATCGGGAAAAAACGCAGCCGAGGGCTTAGTTACATAGGATGCATTGCACAAGGCCATAATCAAGGCCATAATCAGGGCCATAATCAAGGCCATAATCTATTCAGCAAATCCGACAATCCATGCGAATGCATCCCTCATTTGACGCTGAGGGCTTTAATTGTTAGTACATATGGTGCTTATGCTTTCGCAATTCTTGGACCAATTGAAAGGTGAAAACACTGCAATCGCAAAAACAACCCGTCATGGCGAAACGCTCCACAGGATTGCCGTATGGGCTTTCCGGCCTTGCCTTGTCGGTTACTGAAGGCTGAGGGTTACCATCTTCCCCGAGGCTTTCCCGTCCGCTCCCAGCTCCTCTATCACGACCTTGTTCTCGGTTATCTCGCGAACCACGCCGTTGTTGGAGCCGACCCTGGAGCCCTTCTGCACGTTGTAGCCAATCCCGCCCATCTCCAGCAGCGCTATGTTGTTGTTGGGGTCGCTTTTAACCACTATGGCTGACAGGCTGAAATCGTCGAGCGGGTGCTTCTGCAGGTTCCCTGGGTCAACGTATCCGCCCATCCCCTGAACCACGGCCTCTGGGAACTGACGTTCGGCCGGGACCTCGGGCTGGGCCGCCAAGGGCGCCTGGGGTGCCAGTGGCGGCGCCTGGGGTGCCTGCGCGAAGGCGCCCGTTTGGGTCATAAGGGCTGTCCCTGCGATTATCACTAATGTCCCTAGCGGAGCTTTTGGGAATTTTGTCATTTTACGGCGCCTCCTTGAAATGCGTCGCCGAAAAGAAAAATACCAAGAACGACACAGAACCAAAAAAACAAAAAATCGCTAACAATTAAACTACAAGCGCATAACAAAAGCTAAAGGGCTTTATGGGTTTTCCTAAGGCCCAATAACCCACATGCTACTTTTAGGCAAATACCCTGGCATTCCCTTTGGCATAAGCATTTTTGCGGGTTTCTTTTGCAGCGTTTTCCATGGGTTAAATTATTTTCGAGGAATTAAACAAGAACGCGGTGCCGCATACCTTCGCGATTAATAACTTGCAAGTCTTGCTTTGACCAAGCGGTGTCTTCCATGCGGAAAAACCTGAAGTGTTTTGTGAGCTATTGGGATGCGCCCACCCCATTGGCCTTAGGCCTTATCGTCCCTTGCGTCAATATGTGGGTTCCGGGCTTATCGAGCGCCCCCGCATTGGCATGCGATGATCCAAGGGCGCTATGCCGTCTCGTCAACCAGGATTCCATCCTCCGGAAGCCCGGAGTCGATGGGGTTGAGCCTCAGCTCCGTAAGCCTCGAGCGAGTGTCGCCCCTGTAGCCTACCTCGGGCTCCTCTATCACAACCTTGTTGTCGGTGATCTCCTTCACCACGCCGTTGTTGGGCCCAATCTTAGTGCCCAGGCGGATGAGGTACCCCACCCCGCCGCTGTCGACCAGGGCCGTGCTGTTGTTGGGGTTGGGGTGCACAACTATGGCGGTGAGCGTGAAACTGTTAAGCGCCAGCCGCTGGATCATGGGCAGCCGCTTCCTGGCCTCGGGATCCGTGTTCTCCTGGGCTGGCGGCCGCATCACGGTCTCTATGGGCATGAAGGGATCCGGTAGCTTGGTTAGGTTGACCCTGTACGCCGAGAGGAGCGCCCTGTGCCATGTCTCCATCGCGTTGTACACCTCCCGGGCCTCCGGGTCGTCGGGCGGCTTGGGCACGGGCAGCATCATGTCGATATCCTGGGTGGCCGCGGGCGTCGCCCCCAGCGAGGGATCCTGGCCTTGCTGGACCGCCGGGCTGTCGGGGTCCGCCACCAAGACCTGGGGCGGGTACTGTATCTCTTGGCCGCCGCCTTGGGGCTGGGCCCCTGCCTGGCCCGCGGGCTGTGCCCCTGGCTGCTGGTATGGTGCCTGGCCCCCGGGCTGTGCCCCTGGCTGCTGGTAGGGCGCCGGGGCGGCTGGCTGGCCGTACGCCGGGGGAGGCGGCGGGGGCGCCTGGCCGTAATCCGGGACCGCCGGGACGGCGGGCTGCCCGTAGTTGGGGACCGGCGTTGGCGTCACGGGCTGGGCCAAGCCAGGGGGCTGGGCCTGGGGCTGCGCGACCTGCTGCCCGTAGTTGGGGACGGGCGTGGGCGTAACCGGCTGCCCGTAGTTGGGGACCGGCGGCGGGGCCGGCGCCTGCTGGTAGATGGGTTGTTGCGGGGCGGCGTTGGGGTCCTGCTGGGCCTGGAGCGGGAGGGACACAGCAAGGGCCAGCGCTACCCACAGGGCGATGGCAGCCAATAGGGGCTTGGTGTTCATGGCTAGGTATGGCATGGCTTACCACTCGGTTTGCTTGCGGGATGCCCGGGTCATTTCTTGGCCTTGGGGTCGGCCGTGACGGTCTTGGCCTCCTCCGGGGTCAGGTTACGGTAGGTGCTGCCGTCGCACTTGACGCTCAGGTGTATGAGAAGGTTGTCGCCCAGGACCGGGCTGTCCATGCTCATGGTCTTGATGTTTATGATCCTCTCCATCTGGCTCAGGGTGTAGATGAACTTCAGGACGTTCAGGAAGGGGCCCTGCAGGTTCATGGAGAAGGGGATCTCGGCGTAGTCGGGGGTTAGCACCGCCCCCTTGGAGCCAGGGGCGAAGAGGATGACCTTTATGCCCGCCTGGGCCCCAAGGTCGGAGATTATCTGCATGAGCCTCGGGATCTCGTTCTCGGTCGCGAAGAAGGCCTCCAGGTACTGGTGCATGTCGGATACCGGCTTCACGTACTGGGCTATCGGCTTGTGCTTGTTGACGGCGGTCTGCTCGGTGCTGATGCCTTCGTTCAAGGTGCCTATCTCGCCGTTCAAGGCGGTCTTCTGCTGGGTGTAGGGCTGGTAGTAGAGCATGTAGAACGCCACTATCAGCAAAGCCGCGGCACCCACCAGGATGCCCGTCTTCTGCCCGGACTTGAGCTTGGAGATTTTGGTGAAGAAGTCTGCGTCGGATTTCTTGACTTGGGCCTTGGCCATTGTGGGTCTCCCTGGGTTCCGCCCGGAAGGCGGCTAGAGCGTCGCGGGTCCCGCCGCCTGGTCCTGGAGGGTCTTGGCGAGGTTGGGGGCGGCGGCCGCGACCAGCTGGACCAGCTTCTCCCTGGGCGGCAGGTTGATGCCCTCGAGGCCGTCCTTCAGGAGGGTCGGCGACTCGAAGTGGGTCTCGGCTATGAAGTCGAAGGTGAACAGGGCGACGTTGTTGATGCTTGTCTCCTCGGAGCGGACAAGCTTCACGTTGGAGAGGTATGGGTTCTGCTCCAGGCGCAGGTGGAAGTCGGCCACCACCTGGAGGTCGATGGCCATCCCCCTCAGGGTCAGCAGCTTGTTGGTGTGGTTGAGGCTGGTGAGCCAGGAGGCCTGGTTTATCACCTCGCCCGCGATGGAGTTGAACAGGCGCGTCTGGTCCCTTCTGCGCTCCTCCAGCTCAGAGATGACCGATACCTGCTTGAACTGGTCGACGAAGTCGGTGGTCTGCTTGAGGGCGAGCGTGCTCGACTGCTTCAGCTGGTTGAGCTGCTTCGTGAGCTCGTCCTTCTGCTCGCCCAGCTTGGTCAGCTCCGCGTCCATTATGAAGGCCTTGAAGAGGTAGAGGACAATCCCCAAGGCGAGCATCACGAAGGCGAAGATGGTCACCGACAGCTGGCCGGTCGCGGTCTGCTTGAAGGACTCCAGAGGGAGGAGGTTGATCTTTATCATCATAGGGTTTCCGCCTTCCGGATGGCCAACCCGAAACTCACGGCCATCTGGGGGCCTATGTAGTCCAGGTAGGCCGGGTCGAATTTCTTGGGGTTGTATTTGATGTGGCTAAGGGGGTTGAAGATCTCGGCGGGGATCTGGAAGCGTTTGGCGAACTCGCCGGCGAGCCCCTTGAAAAGGGACGAGCCGCCCGCGAGGATCAGCTTCCCCGGCTTGTACTCGGGGATCTCGGCCCGGATGCTCTCGAGCGCCCTCTCTATGGCCGCCTCCCAGTTGCTCACGATGCGCTCGACGACCTCGGCCACCTCGTAGGGGTTGGACACCGGGAGCGAGCCGAGCTTGATGGCCTCGGCCTCGTCCGGGGTCACCCCGAAGGCATCCTCTATGTCGTCGGTTATGCGCTGCCCGCCGACGTTTTCCTCCTTGATGGTGTGGGGGACCCCCTCGTAGAGCACCGTTATGTGCAGGAGGTTGGCCCCGATGTCAAGGAGGACGGCGTTCTCGCGGCTGTCCGGGTAGATGAAGTCGTAGGCGTTGAAGAGGGCGAGGGCGTCCACGTCGATGACCGCCGGCTTGAGGGTCTTGGTGAGGGCGAGGGCCTGGATGTAGTTATAGACCACGTCCTTCCGGGCCGCTACCAGCAGCACGGACATCTGGCCCGTCTGATCGTCGGTGCCCAGGATGTGGCCGTCTATTATGACCTCGTTTATGGGGTAGGGGATGTACTGCTCGGCCTCCATGGCCAGCGAGGACCTCAGCTCCTTCTGGGAGGTGATGGGCATGGTTATCTTTTTGATAATCATGGTCTCGCCGCTCAGGGAGAGGGCGGCGAACTTCCCGCCCACCAGCTTGCAGACCTTGGTGAGGGTCTTCATGGCGTTGGCCATGGCGTTGCGGGCGGGGATCGGCTGGTCCTCCCACTGGGACATGACCCCTACCGGGAGCTGGGATATGCCGAGCCCGGCCAGGGTCACGCTGGTCGACCTGCCCTTCCCCTTGATATTGAGTATCAGGCCCTTCGCGGCGAAGGTCCCTATGTCGAAGCCTATGACGGACATTTGTGGCCACAATCCTTCGGGTTTTCTTGCGGGGCCCCCGACGGGGGCCCCTGCCCCGGGCCCTGGGCCCCGGGCGGCGCTCTGCGGTCTGGCTTGCCGCCGCACCCCCTTGGGGGGGGCGGCGGCCGGTCTCCGGAAGCCCCGAGGCGCCCGCCCCGGGAGGCGGGGCGGGCCAAAAGGCCCAAACGCCGGCGTCCCCCTGCCCCTTGCCCCCCCGGGGGGGAGCCCCCCAAGGGGGGCGACGGGGGCCCCCCGGCCAATGGCTGGGGCCCCCCATCCTGGGGTCTGGCGCGGGTACGCCTGGGATTATAGCTCACTTAGCCAAAGAGGCACAAGGAAGCCGGAAATTTTCGACGCCTGCCTTACCCGCCTCCGGCATGAGTCAGGATGGGCAGGCGCCTTGTTTTCCGAATGGTTTGCTGGTTGCCGACAGGGGGCCGGGGGGCTTGACCGGCCCCTTTCGGGGTGGGAGGGAGGGGCCTTTCTCCCTAGAGGTCCGTGAATATCTTGTCCTTGTCCTCCAGCGAGTAGCCCAGGGCGAGTATGATCTTGCGCTTGGTCTCCATCCGGCATTTTTCGCCGTTCTCAATCCGATCGATGGTCATTGGGGAGACCCCCGCCTTCCGGGCCAGCTCGGCCTTGCTCAGCAGGAGTTGCTCTCGGAGCAGCTTCAAAGAATTCTCAGTCATTGCGGGATACCTCTTTTGTTATGGAAGTGCGGATCTGGGCCGTTCTCGTTATGATCCGCAGTTATTGTTGTACAGTGATAATTTAGTCGTTTTAAACTGATGTTGTCAAGCAGTTTTTGCCACTTATACTTAATTTATTTTAACTATACCCTCTTCAGTGGAGTGAGAAGGCAAAAACCCAATATCTGGAACCAATCTTTGAAAATGATCCCCGCGGGACTATGTCTGTTTCAAACAATGAACTTATAAAGAGAAATTATAACCAATTTGCTAATGGTAGGGTTTCGGTGCGCGCAATCAAATTAAAGAAATCCCGAGCTTTCCGCGAAGCCGGGCATATCAAGGCGGTTAGGTTTTTTTTGAAAGAAATCTTTTGACTAATCATGCCTAACGCACTGATTTTAAAGTGATTCACGCGTGAAGGAAACCCACCCGCAAGCCTTGGGACTCATGGTTTAGGAGGCGATTGGGGGCATGGGAGGGTCGCCGCAAGGGGGGGTCGGAGAAGGGGGGCCGCCGCGGGGCGCCCGCGGCGAGGCCCGGGCTCAGTCGGGCCAAATCTTGGAGAGGTTCTTGAGCAAAGACCTGTCGCCCTTGATCTTGAGCCTCCCGGTGAGGAAGGCCTTGGTGGGGTTGAGGCTGCGGTCGGCTATGGCCAGGACCGTCTTGTCGGAGGCGCTCACCGTGACGCTCGGCGCCTCGCCCGCGTACTCGCTTATCCTTGCCTTCTCGCCCGAGAAGGACACCAGCCATCTCCTGGGGTCCTCCCCCAGGACGTCCAAAAGGATGGTGGTCGCGGCCGTGTCATGGGGAAGCCTCAAGGTCTCGGACTTCGCCAAGACCTTGGCGTAAAGCTCGTCCAGGTTCATCGTCACGCACGCTCCTAGCGGCCCCGGGGGAGCCCGGGGGGATGGCCGGAGGCTTGCCCCGGCTTTAGGAAGGCCTACCCTTGCCCGTTTTTTCTGACTGACTGGGTATAAGGATATCACAATTCGCGCCAGTTTCCTATAATTTGTTTTTTTTGGGGCTCATTCGCTAGGGTTATTCGAAAAAATTCTCAAAATCGGGCCTTTCGCCCTAGGCTAGAACCCCTTATTCTAACGATACTCTATCTTTCGAGCTTTATGCGATCTTTGTGCCCATAGGTGCGAATACACTAAAGATTTTGCCTTATTTTGGGATCCCTTAGGATTATTCTTGACTTTTGGGGCCACAGTTCTAGGCTTTTCCGGTCTAATCCTCTCTTTTGTACGGACATTTTGGGACTTTCCGTACCCATTCAGGGCCTTTGGCGCACTGTTATAGGGCTTTTTCCGACTAATCAGGATTTTTCGCCTTTGTTAGTGGGCATTCCGCTCTAATAGTTTCCCATTCATAGACAATGAGCCGAACATCCAAAGGCCGCCCCGGGCCCGCACGCGGCCTTCCCTTCCGGGGCCTTTCGCCCTATAATGCCCTTGTAAGCCTTAAAGCCATGGCACATGGGGGATATCATTGTTCCTTCGCGAAAGCTTCATAGGGATAGCGCCCAGGGGCCCTTCCGGGCACCCGGGGTTTCCGCGCCCGCCCCTCCCCCTAGCCGTTGCCGTGGCCATGCCCTTGCTCCTGGCCCTTTGCCTGCTCCAGGGCCCCCAGGCCTTGGCCCAGGGGGGCCGGAAGGCCCCGGAAGGGCCCCTGCGGGTCATAAGCTGGTCGTCCCCCACCGGGGCCCAGTCCATCACCTTCGAGACCCTGTACGGGCTCAAGGCCTTCCAGAACTTCCTGAACGCCAACGGCGGGGTGGGCGGCAGGCAGCTCGAGCTCCACAGCGTGGAGATGGACGACGCGGCGGTGGACTTCGTCTACAAGCTGGACACCCTGGTTATCCAGGGCAAGCCCGACCTGGTCGTGGGCGGGGCCTCCGGCATCCGGGCGGCCGAGACGGCCGAGTACTTCAGGCGCATACTGATGCCCTGGTTCGGGCCCTGGACCGACGACCCCAAGATCTACCTCAAACGCGACGACGACCCGGTGGGGCTCCTGCCCTCGGCCCCGGCCGAGCTGGAAATGCTTTTCAAGTTCGTGCAATCCCGCAAGGCAGAAGGCCAAGGCGTCTTCTTCGTCTACACCGACGGGTCCAAGGCCTCCCAGGACCTGGCCTCCCTCGCGAGGGCCAAGGCAAGGGCCCACGAGGTGGAGCTGAGCATGGTGCCGCTCCCGCCCTCCTTCAGCGAGTGGAAGAGCCTGGAGGCCAAGCTCACGGACGGGAGCTTCATAATCCTCTGGACCAACCCGGGGCCCTCGGCCATCATAAAGCGGCTCCTGGGCCCGGCGTTCCCGGACGCCGTCTGGCTCACGAACTCCCTCAACTCGCCCGACCACGAGATAATGATGATGTCCGTGGGCAACTGGGAGGGCACTATCTTCCCAAGCGTCCTGATACCCTCGAACCAGATAAGCGAGGCCTACTGGACGGTCCTCGTGAAATACGGGCTGCCCGGCCTGAACCCCGACTACCAGAGCTTCCTGGGCTTCGGCCAGGGCCAGGTGCTCGCCCGCGCCATGGCCAACGCGACCGGCTCTGCCTCCGGCTCGCTCCAGAGCGCCCTCCAGAGGTCCCTCCAGAGCGAGGACATAAGCGGCTCTTTGCTGTCCGGGACGAGGCTGCCCCATGACCCCGACGACCCGGGCGGGGCCTACCTCGCGACCGTCCTCCCCAAGGGTGCCTGGGCGCCTGTCGAATGAGGGCGGAAGTTCCGTTGCGCGCGCAAGTGTTTTTGGCATGTTCCAAAGCCAACCACAAAAAGGGCTGTCAAGGCCCATCCGACAAAATCCCAGATTCCCCAATAATGCCGACCGTATATATAATAGTATGAACATAAGGCTTAAGTTTTTT
Source organism: Deltaproteobacteria bacterium (assembly GCA_031278475.1). Classification (GTDB taxonomy): domain Bacteria; phylum Desulfobacterota; class Desulfarculia; order Adiutricales; family Adiutricaceae; genus JAISMF01. Next base: position 14,390 of record JAITKK010000243.1, on the reverse strand, counting down.
CGCACACAAACCTAAAGCAAACTATCAGGAAAACCTAAAACCCCCAAGACCGTTAAGGCATCCGCAGCATTACGCGAGTCAGCGTTAAATCCAAAAACAGACCCTAACTTTATAAAATGTTATGAAATTCATGCAAATTAGACCTTGGCCCCAAACCTCAAGTAAAATTTAGAAAAATTAAAAAACCCTAAAAGTCCGCAAAACGGCCTTTGCTTATGCCAAGATAAGCAAAAATACCTAAGGCTTTTGTCAAACCTTATTGGAAAACGCCGTAACAAAATTAAAACTTGCCTTAGGTTCCTAAAATCAGCCCGGCCCTTCAAAATGCGCTTGCATGTCCCATGGTTTTGAAAAAACATTGCTTTTTGGATTTTGGCTTTTGGCTTTTGGCTTTTGGCTTTTGACTTTTGGCTTTTGGCTTTTCAGGGTTACGGCAAAGGCGAAAACGTGATCCTTAGGCAATAAGCAATCGGCAATCGGTTATTGGAAGGGCCTACAAGTGTCATCTCGGAAAGTGATCGTTTGATTTTAGGATATTTGGCAATCATTGCCAAAAGCGTTTTTTACTTTTTTATCCCATAGTGTTTCAGTGCGTTTTTGTTTTTCAGCCATTACCTGACTATCTCTTATGTGTTTGACCTCTCTTGTGTTTGGGCCCTCGATTTGAGCCTTGCTTTTGACAATTTTGTTACTAATTTGTTACCACTTTCTTCCCTGCCTGGCCCAACACTGAATGCCTTTGGCTTTTGTCTTTTCTGTGATTCGTCCTGGATATTCCCAATCCCTAATCGTTCAGGCTTACTTACGCGCCCAAGCCCCCAAGAAAGGAAGGCCTACCGCATGGCATCCGTTAACAAAGGCCCTTCGATCCGCTGCCCTGGCTGCAACGAAACCGTGTCCCTCCCCGCCGAGGCCTGCCCCAACTGCGGGTACAACTTCAGGGAGGGCAGGAAACCCGGGACCGCGCCCGGGGCGGCCTCCGGGGCCGCGCCCGGGGCCTCCCAGGAGGCCCCGACCGACGTCGCCCAGGAGAGCCGGAAAACCTACTACCTTGTGGGGACACTTGTCGCCATCGTGCTCGTGCTCATAATCGCGTACGCCGTGCACTCCCCCGAGCCACCCAAACAGCCGTCGGCCGCGGCGCCTGCCGCGAGCCAACCCCAGGAGCCGCAGCCCGCGGTCATGGGGCCGGCCTTGCTCAGGCCGCAGGTCCCCATAGGGCTCGCCAAGGATGCCGCCTCCGAGGTCGCGAAGGACCACCAGGCGGCGGAGGATGTCTACCAGGAGCTCCAGCGGGACAATCAGGCCGGCCAGTAGCCCGGCCAGTAACCGGCCAATAGCCGGCCAGTGGCCTGGCCCAAGGCTAAAAGCTGCCTTGGCCCGTAACCCAGGGCCAAGGCCCCCCGGACGCAAAAACCCCCGGGGAGAACCCCGGGGGCTGCGACGGCGGGGCCTGGCTTTCTCAGGCCCCGGCCTTTGGCTCCCCGAGCTTGCTTTCCACCAGGGCGTGGACGAGGCAGCCGTGGAGGAAGGCCAGGCACTCGAAGCCCATGAACTCGATGGCCCTGTTGTCGAAGGTCACCCTCACCTCCAGGGGGAACTCCTCGTCGGCCTCCACGAAGGCCAGGCGCATGCGGATCTTGGGAAGGACCCTGAACTCCCAGAGATGCCCCCCGGCGGGGTCGTTCCCCAGGTAGCTGCCCCCCAGGGCCAGGGCGTGCTCTTTGAAACTGTCGTGCCCCTCGCCGAAGGCCTCGAACAGCGGCCCGTTAAGAAGAGACCTCTGGGCCAATGGGGTCCGGGTCCTGAACACCCCGGGCAGCTGCTGCATAGCCAGGAACTCGTCTCCGGGCTCGCCATCGCCTTTGGAAATGATGTAGTGGATGAGTATGCTGCGGTAGTTCGGGTTCGCGTGCCTGCCGTCCACGGGCTCCACGCCCTCCTCGGTGATTATGAAGTCCCGGCCCAGGAAATTGGCCCTGGCCCCGCCCTCGGTTGCCTGAAGGCCCAGGCGGGCGGCGCTCTCCTCGAAATCGCAGCCTTTAAGCTCTTTTATCAGGTTCAGGTAGTTCTGCTCGTAACCCTTTCCTTCCATGTTAGGCACCGTTTAGGTAAGGGCGGCCTCCCGCCCTTGGTTTTGGGTTGATTCGGTAATTTTAGGCATTATCGGGCATTGTTGGATCTTTTCGGCTTTCCTCCAAGCATCTCAAAATACCTTAGGCCTTGCCACCCATTGGCAGGCCCTGGCCTTGAACGGGAGGCGCGCCCTTGGCGAAAGGGAACGCGCGCCCCCCACTGGGCGGCCAAAATCTGGCCCGGAACTTGCTCCGATGGGTTCCCGAGGCAACAGGTCACCGGCCCCCGCCAAAGGCCCGGGCCAAGAGTGACGGAAAAATGGCAGCATTCAAGTTCAACATGGAGTTCCTCCTCACCTTGCGGCGGCGCCGCGAGGAAGAAGCCGCGGCAAGCCTCGCCAAGAGGCTCGCCACAATCCGCGAGCTGGAGCGCCGGATAGCCGGCATGGACGAGGTCAGGGAGAACCTGCAGTCCGACCTCCAGGAGCACATCCGCAAGGGGCAGGTGAGCCCCGCCCTGCTGTCCCTGTACAGCGACTTCCAGACCAAGCTCTTCCAGGACAGGAAAGGGGCCGAGGAGCTCCTGGCCCTGAGCCAGAGGGAGGAGATCAAGGAACGGACGGCCCTGAGGCAGGCCGTGATGGAGCGCCAGGTCATGGAGAGGTTCAGGGAGCGGAAGGAAGCGGACTGGAAGGCCGACGACATGCGGCAGGAGCAGAACTCCATAGAGGAGATGGCGGCCCTGATGAAGGCCCGGAGGCTTAGAATTGAGAAAGATGTCCCCTAAACCCACCAAGACAGCCACCAGGGTGCTGGTCAAGCCGCGCCCGGCCAAGGCGGGCCCCGCCCCCAGCGCGGCCCCGGCCGTGCCAGCCAAGCCCCCGGCAATCATCCCGCCCACGGCATCCTCCAACCCCGCCCTGCTCCCGGCCAAGACCAAAGAGTCGTCATCCAAGCAGCAGGGCATGTTCTCCAAGCTAAGGATCCTCATCCTGCTCGCGCTCCTGGTCCTGATAGTGCGGCTCGCCTTTTCCGGGTTCTACCTGAACAGCCCTGGCAGCAAGGCCATCCCCGACATAAACGCCTCCGAGGCCCAGGCCTCAGTGGCAGGCGTCGCATCCGCCTCAGCCGCTCTCCCCGCGACCGTCGCGGGCCTCCCCGCGGCCCCCGTGGCCGGTTCCCCCGCCACGGCGGCCCTGGCCGGGGCGAGCCCGATGTTCTCAGGTGCGTCGGTGTTCTTCACCGAGGCCGCCGCGGTCTCGCTCCCTGTCGCAGCCCAGTCGGGCGTAATCCCGCTCCCCCCAAACGAGGAGGACCTGAGATCCCCTGTGCGGCCAGCGGCCCCACCGGCCCAAGCCACACCCGCTCAAGGCCAAGCCCCCAGACAAGCGCAAGCCCCCGCCCAAGCCCAAGCCCAAGCCCCTGCCCAAGCCCAAGCCCCTCGCCAAGCACAGGCGCCAGCCCAGCCAGCAGGACAAGCCCAAGCGCCCACCCAGGCCCAGCCCGCAGGACAAGCCCAAGGCCAGCAGGGCGCCACCCCGGCAAGGTCCCAGGGCCCGCCGCCAGCGATTCCCGCCCCTGCCTCCTCGTCTTCTGGGCTCGCCCGCCGCGAGTTCGATCTCAACCAGAAGGAGACCGCCCTGAACCTCAGGGAGGAGGCGCTCAAGAACATGGAGAAGGACATCCAGCGCCGCGAGGAGGAGCTCGCCAAGGAGAAGAGCACCCTGGAGCAGACGGTGGCCAGGAACGACGCCATACTTGCCGAGCAGAAGAGCCTGCAAGACGACTACCAGAAGAACCAGGACGCCCTCAAGAGCGAGCGGGTCGAGCACCTGGTCGCGGCCTTCAAGGGCATGAAGCCCGAGCAGGCGGGCGCCCTCATCAACAGCATGGACGACACGGTTGCGGTCGCCATCCTGTCCGCGATGCCGGGCAGCAGCGCAGGCAAGATACTTGCCATGGTGAACCCAGAGAAGGCGGCGAGGATCATCAAGTCCATAACCGACCAGAGGGTCGACCCCAGGGCGCTGCTGGAAAACACCCAGTACGATCTGCCCCAGCCCCAGGCCCAGTAAGCCACCCGGCCCGAGCCCAAGGGTTGCGATTCGTTTACGCCGCCATTTTACTAGGATCGCCGCCTAAATGTCAAAATAAAAGTAACAATGAGAATTGGAAAAGAAAAACGCCCGGTCCTAGGCACGGGCGTTTTTCGATCTCGCGGCTCGAAAAAGATTTCGGTTTCAATGGCTACATGGATGCATGACGGGGTTTTTTTTGCCCATATAGGACAAGGCCGTCAATTCTCCGGGCCGCCCTAGTTCAGGGCCCTCTTCTTTTCAAGTTCCGCGAGCAACTCGTTGTCGGGGTCCAATACGACCACCATGGGGCGCAAGATATCCGGCTCGGGCTTTTTCTCGGCGGGTTCCGGCGCCTCCTCTTTTTCCGCGGCCTTCTTCCTGCGGAAGATAAGCCTGTACGCCGCCACCTCGAAGAAGACGGGGAAGAGGAAGAACAGGCTGTTTAAAAGGATCCTTAGGTAGATGGGGCTGAACTGCGAGGCTATCTCGTCCCAGAGGAACTTCGGGTAGTAGCCTTTCATGAATGACGATAGGACCTGGAACTGGAAGGACTCGTAGAAGCCGTTCGCAGGGATCATGCGGTTCATCTGGTACCTCGCCCTGAGCTCGCTCTCGAAGGCGGCCTTGAGCGAGAGCTTCAGCCCGTAGCGCACGGGGCCCGTTATCTCCAAAAGGATCTTGTCTTCCGAAATGGTCGCGAAGGCCGCCTCGTCCACGAAGGAGGATACGACCTCCGCAAGGTTCGGGATGAACTCGTTGGGAAGGTCGCCTCCTCCCGTCGCATCATGGATGCCCGAAAACGCCCGCTGGACCGCTCCCAAAGACACCTGGGTAAGCTCCTTGCGGTGGGACTCGAAAAGCATCCTGGTCTCATAATGAAGCCCCAGTATAAGGAACAAGAACGTAAAGGACATGGCGAAGACAACCGGGACGTATACGTAGAAGCACTTCACCATGAAGTTGTAAATGATGTTGCCGCGCTTAAAGAGGCCACGCCTCCCCAGAAAAACGACCAAGAAAATGCCGGCCGCAAGCCCAAGGCAGCACCCGACCGCCATAAACCATGCAAAAGTCTTCAACCCAAATATGTCTAGGTACTGCATTGCGAGCCTCCTTATAATTAATGTAGCCGACATTCGTCCCAAAGACTACGGCGGGATTTCCGCTAGGGGCTGTTGTTATATGTTAGCGAGTGGTTTTATACAACCGTAACGGGATGTCTAATTAGCGGGAAAGTGAGTTTGTGTGATGTACTTGTCTGTGTTGGGGTGAAGTATATTGCAATGCGGAATGGGCTGTCAAGAAAAAAAATCGATGTCGGCTGATTTAAAAAATAGCTAAAAATGCTTATAGGATATGCATTATCGATTAAAAAATATCGATAAATTGATAAACGTGTCGATGCGGTATCATGGCATTGCAAAAATATGCGATAACATATCATAAAATTTCTTAAAAATTTATTTTTTGTCGATAAATCATCACGATGCGGATAATCAAAAGGAAAAATGCGATACCCCATATTATCAACGCCTTAGCAACGCTTTAGCCATGGACTATAGAAGCTCTTGCCATTAGCAGCCAATTGGCAGCCCATTGGCAGCCCATTGGCAGACCATTGGCAGACCATTGGCAGACCATTGGCAGACCATTAGCAGACCATTAGCAGACCATTAGCAGACCATTGGCAGACCATTAGCAGACCATTAGCAGACCGGCACAATCGCACAACTAGCCGCCACTAGCCCGGCATTAGCCCGCCACAATCCCAGGAAATGTTTTTAAATCATAGTTGTCGCAAAAATATTCATTCTTTGCGGGAAAGTCTCGCAAAATGTTAGGATCCCATCAAAGAAGAAGCAAATGATCGCGGTTTCTTTTCGCAAAGCCTCACAAAATTGCGGGAAAGCTTCTATTGACGGGATTTCCGGGAAATTCCTATTGCTATTCTTTTGTGTGATTATGGGATTTGTTATGAAATTGGGGGATTGTTGGACTTCGCAACAGATTGGATTTCGGCGGGGTTGGGTTTAATGTGGTTTTATAGTGTGGGTTTACGATCCCAAATTATATAAAGTCATGCCACTTCATCCTTACAGTGCCGAGAGGATTGCTTCCGGGTGCCGCAGGCAAGCCTGCTTTTCGAAAAAGAAAAGCCGGGAATACGATCCCAAGGACGTACTCCCGGCTAGTGGCATGCTGCCATGGGCCCCAAGGCGCATGGGCTTTTTAGGGCTTGGCCAGTGGGGCTTGGTTTTGGCTTAAGGGATTAGAACGGGCGCTTGAGGATGGCGGCTGTGCCCAGCTCCTCGGATATGCGCAAGAGCCTGTTGTACTTGCAGATCCTCTCGCTGCGGCTAAGGGAGCCGGTCTTTATCTGCCCGGCGTTGGTCGCGACGGCAAGGTCGGCTATGAAGGTGTCCTCGGTCTCCCCAGAGCGGTGGGAGATGACCGTGGTGTAGCCGGCCTTATGGGCCATGTTGATGGCGGCCAGGGTCTCGGTCACGGTCCCTATCTGGTTCACCTTGATTAGGATGGAGTTGGCGGCCCCGGACTTTATCCCCTTCTCGAGGCGCACGATGTTTGTCACGAACAGGTCGTCGCCCACCAGCTGGTAGGTCTTCCCTAGATCCTTGGTGAGCTGGGTCCAACCGGCCCAGTCGTCCTCGGCGAGCCCGTCCTCGATGGACTTGATGGGGTACTTCTTGGACCAACCCTCGTAGATCTTGATGAGCTCGGCCGCCCCGTGCTGGGAGCCGTCGGACTTCTTGAACACGTATTTCTTCTTCTTGGCGTCATAGAACTCGGAGGCGGCGACGTCCAGGCAGATGACGACGTCCGTGCCCGGCTTGTAGCCTGCGTCCTTTATGGCCCTCACCACCTCGTCCAGGGCGTTCTCGTTGGACGTGAAGTTGGGCGCGAAGCCGCCCTCGTCGCCAACCGCCGTGCTCTGGCCCTCGGCCTTGAGGTTCTTGGCCAAGGTGTGGAAGATCTCGGCCCCGCAGCGCAGGGCCTCGGCGAAGGTCTCCCCGAAGAGCGGCATGATCATGAACTCCTGGAAGTCCATGTTGTTGCTGGCGTGGGCCCCTCCGTTCACGATGTTCATCATGGGGCGGGGGAGCTCGGACGCCCCGGTCCCGCCGAGGTAGCGGTACAGGGGCTGGCCGGAGGCCTCGGCAGCGGCCTTGGCGACGGCCATGGACACACCCAGGATGGCGTTGGCGCCAAGCTTGGACTTGGTCTCGGTGCCGTCAAGCTCGATCATGAGCTTGTCGATGGCCACCTGGTTGGACTGGTCGAGGCCGTACAAGGCGGGGGCGATCACGTCGTTCACGTTCTTCACCGCATGGAGCACGCCCTTCCCGCCGTAACGCTTGGGATCGTTGTCCCGCAGCTCCAGTGCCTCGTGGCTTCCGGTGGAGGCCCCGGAGGGGACGGCCGCCTGGCCCAGGTAGCCCTCCTTCAGCCACACGTCCACCTCGACGGTCGGGTTGCCGCGCGAGTCCAAAATCTCCCTGGCGTAAACATCGGAAATCGTCATAGATACCACCTCTTTTGACCGCTTCGCGGCCTCGTAGTGCCCAGGGGGATCCTAAGCCCCGTCTGGGATGTGTCGCGCCCTACCCTTGGGATGCCAGACCCGCCCGGAGGACGCAGTGGCCCCCGCAATCGCGCTGGGGTCGCCCAGCGGTCGCCCGGGGGACGCGGTCAGGGACAAGGCCTTATGGGTGCATGAAAGAGTGATGGGAATGCGAGGTTTTTGTAAAATTATCGGTTCTATTTCCTATCTTTTTCCCTAAATCAGTCCGGACTTTCCCGGATTCGCCGCCCCAATTGCCGGTGGAAACCAAGGAATTGCCAGAACTCGGCACTGGATGCGACGATTATCTTATCGTTATTTTAACTGCCAGGGGGAGGAAAGCAAGGGATTTTTGGATTTTTTTCCAAAACGGCGGCCCCGATGGCCGCGATCCCTCAGGGGGGGGGGATTTCGGGCAATGCCAGCCTAAAAGGGGCGGGGGGGGCCCATCGGGCCCCCCCCCGCCCCGTGGGTTCACGGGCGTTTGGGGAAATTATGCGTTATTGCGCGTTGTTGCGCTCTATTGGGGTTTTTGTGGCTTTTGGGGTTAGCTACCCGAATCAATAGGTGGCCGCTTCCTTCAGCAGCTTGAACTCCTGGCCGTCCACGGTTATCAGCACCGGGGACACCTGGTACTCCCCTTCGGAATCGAAGGTGAAGGGCCCGGAGGCCCCCCTTACCGGGGGGAGCGCCTTCAGGGCGTTGATCAGGGAGGCGCGGTCGCCCGCCCCCGTGGACAGGGCCGAGAGTATCGCGAGCCCCGCGTCGTAGCCGTAGGCCGCGAACTGGTCGGGGTCCTGCCCGGTCATGGACCTGTAGGCGTCCAGGAAGGCCTTGGCCTCGGGCCTCTTGCTCAAGGGGCTGAAGGCCACGGGTATGACCGAGCCCTTCAGGTAGCGGCCGGCCGCCTTGGGGAGCTCCGGGGCCGACCACAGGGAGGTGCCCAGGTACTCCATCCGGGTTATGTCGTTGTAGGCGAGGAAGGGGAGGATCTGGGACACGACCGAGGGGGACTCGGGTATGTACAGGGTCGTGAAATCGGTGTTCGCCTGGTAGGCGGTGGACACCCGCCTCGCGCCTTTCCCGCCGGTGAGCCGGTTCACCGCCTCGGCGTAGTCGCCGCCAGGGCTCTTGTAGGACACCCTGCTGGTCACCTGGGCCCCCAGGCGGGCCACCTCGGCCTCGAAGTAGCCGAGCATGTTGGTGCCGTAGAGGTCGTCCGGGTAGAGCACCCCCAGGGTCTTGTGGCCCCTGTCGGTGACGGCGTAGCGGGCCACGGCCTTGGCCTGGGCCTCGTAGGTGAGGAAGAGCCTGAACACGTAGGGCCTGCTGGTTACAAGGCCTATCCTGGTGGACACGGCGATAAGCGGGACGGACAGCTGCTGGGCCGTCTGGGCGGCGGCCAGGGCCTCGTCGCTGTTGAGCGGCCCCACGATGGCCACAACCGAGGGGTTGGCCGCGAGCTCGCTTGTCATCCTGACCGCGTTGGCCGCCTGCCCCTGGGTGTCGTGCTCGGTGATGGTGAGGGAGCCGTTGGAGTGGGCGGCGGCTAGCCTAAGGCCGGCCAGTATCTGGGCCGCGAAGTTGGAGTTGCGGGTGCCGCTTAGCGGGAGGAGGGCCGCGACAGTGTACCCTTGGGACAAGGGCCCGATGCCAGGCGACGCCGCGGGCGGGGCCGTCAGCATCGGGCCGGCCACCACCGCCCTGGGGTCGAAGCCCTCGCCCGGGGCCGAGGGGATCGCCCCTGTTGTGGCCATGGCGTCCAGGGAGGGGCCCCATGGGTGCCCCCCGAAATAGGTCTTGAAGTACTGGGCCTGGGCCAGGAAGGCGTCCTGGTCGCCCGACCGCTTGGACAGGTACGCCATGTGCCAGACCGCCTCCGGCCCCGGGAAGGCCGTCCCCGAGGCCTTGGCGAAGTCGTTCAGGGCCAATTGGTCGAGGCGCGCGAAGCTGGCATAGAGGCCCTTGACGGCATCCTCCTGCTGGGCCCCGCCGAGGGTGGTGGCGGCCACCTGGAACGCCTTCGCGGCGTTGGCATAGTCGCCCAAAAGATACCTCGCCTTGCCCTCCACCAGCTTGAGGTTGGCCTTGGAGGTGGGATCCCTCTGGGCCTGCCCGGCCGAGACCGCGGAGTTCAGGGACTCCTGGAAGTCGCCGGTGTAGAGGTAGAGCTGCGGCAGCCTGAGCCTGGCCTCGGTCGCGTAGCCACCCTGGGGGAACTCAGCCAGCAGCTGGGTGTAGTCCCTTATGGCCTGCGGGTACTGCCCGGCCAGATCGTTGGACTTGCCGGCGGAGGATAGGGCGAACTCCCTGCGGTGGTCCGTGGGGAAGCTGCCCAGGAAGGACTCGTAGAGCCTCGCCGCCTCCTGGTACCTGCTGGCCCTCACGGCGTTGTCGGCCTGGGACAGGGCGATGTCCGCCGGGCTCTTGGGCACCGCGGCGGGGCCCGCGGGCTTGCCGGAGCCGGAAAAGCCCCCCAGGTTGATGCAGGCGGAAAGCGACAAGGCCATGACGATTGAAAGGCTTAGGAGCAGGGCGGGGTTGGGCAATATTGGGCGCTGGGCCATACCGACTCCGGGTTGTTTGGGTGATTTTTGCGTTCCGACCCGCGGACGGGCGCATGCCTGCCGCAAGGTCCTTGGCCCCAAGGCGCTATCCGCTTGTCGGGGCCCCATGGTCGGATCCGGGGAGGATCCTTCCCAAACTCACGCAACTGTCTGATTCTAGGGTTTCCTCCCAACCTTTTCAATTACTAATATGGGCATTAACGCGAAAGGCCCCGCCGCAAGCCCCCGGGGGGGCTTGCGGCGGGGCATTCCTTGATTGTGGGGGGGGCCTTCCTTGGTTGTGGGAAGGGAAAAAAGCCCCTAGAAGCCCATCTGGGAGAGCAAATCGTTCACCGCGCCCTGGTCCAGGCGGTTTTCGGCCCCTGGGCCCTTCAGCTCGGAGGGTTCGGCCGTCAGCTTCTCCAGCATCTTGTCCACCTCGGCCTGGGCCACCTTCTCGGTCTCCTCCTTGGGCCTTGGGGGCGCCCCGGCGGAATCGTGGTGGGCCTTCATCTTGGTGTCGACCGAGACCAGGAGCGACAGGAGCTGCACCTGGATCTCGCCTATCAGCCCCACGATCTTCTTGATGCGCTGGCCCGAGAGATCCTGGAAGGAGAGGGCCTCCATGATGTGGGTCAGATGCCCGGTCGTGTTCTTGATGAGCTTGTCGGAGGCCGCAACCGCAGACAAGATCGCGTCCCGGTCGCTTGTCTTGATGCTGGTGTAGGACCCGTCGGCGGAGGGGGCCCCGGAGGGGAGCGCCCCCGAGGATATCAGGGCGTCCAGCTCGGAGACGACGCCAGGAAGCCTCGAAAGCGCGTCGCCATCCCCCGCGGGAGGCGCCGCGGCCTCGGAAGGCCCCGCCTCGGCAGGCCGCTCCGGCTGTGCCGGCGCGGGATCGCCCGGGACCTCCACCTCCACCTCGCTCTTCTGCCCCTCCAGGGGGAGGAGGTTGTCCAGGAAGATGGAGGCTATGGTCTGGTTCATCTTCTTCAGGGTGTTCTTGTCCTTCTCGTTTTGGGTGTGGGAATAGAGAAGCCTCAGAAGGTTGGGGAGCGGGAAGTTGTAGAGGCCCTCGTCTTCCCCGATGGTCTCGGCCATGGTGGAGAGCTCGGCGGATATGGCCTCGTTGTCGAACCCCCCTGCCTCGAAATCAGCCCGCATCTCCTTGATGTGGTCTTTCACCGACTCGTTGGTGCAGAACTCGTAGAGGGTCTGGAAGACTATCTCGAGGTCGAAGGTGACCTTCGTGACCTTGATGGTCTTTGGGGCTACCGGCTCCGCCGGCGGGGCCGGCGGGGCCTGCGGGGCGGCCGGGGCCGCCCCGGCCTTGGGAAGCGTTGCCACCAGCCCCTTGAGTTCCTGGAATTTCTCAAGGAACGCTTGCGTGGACCCGTCGGCCGGGGCTTCAGCGGCCGCGGCTTCCGCGGCCGGGGCCCCGCCCTCTTCCCCGGGCTCCAGCATGAAGCCCAGGTTGTTGAGCACGCCCATCTGCTTGTTGAGGTTGTCCACGTCCGCCTGGATGGAGTCCGCGAGATCCATGATCTGGATGGAGGCCTTCTCCGTTATCTCGACCACTTCCTCCAGCTGGCCCTTGGCATCCTCCAAGTCGTGCCCGGAGCGGGATATGGCGCTCGGGTCCGGCGGTATCCCCGGAAGCTCCGTAACCGAGACGGACAGCTGCCTTGCAAGCTGCCCTATGCGCCCGAATATCTCCTGGGACAGTTCCTGGAAGAAGGCGGGCTCCTGCCCGTTCCCGCCGCCCGGGGCCAAGGCCTGGGCCGGTGGCCCGGAAGGCCCCGGGAGCCCCTGGGGCGCGACCCCGGTGTAAAGGCCCAGCTGCGGGGCCTGGCTAACCACCCCCAGCTGGGTGTTGGCCTTGACAAGCTCCGGGAGGACCCTTATCTCGTAGACCGCCTCGGGCGTAACGATGCGGAACTCGCCCACGCCAAGCTCGAAACCTATTATCGGGGGGCCGTCTTGCATAGCGGATCCTTTCGGGGGTGTTGTACCCCTTTGAACGGGGGGCGCGGGCCTCAGCCCAGGAGCCTGGCAAGGCTCCTGAAGCGCAGGACGAAGGGGCCGGAAGGCGCGAAGGGCCTGCAGTGGGACACCTCGCCCACCAGGCACACCGAGGCGCTGCGGCCGGCGGACTCGGCGAGCGTCCCGTCGGGGAGCTCGGTCATGCCGGGGAGCTCAAGGCACAGGGCCAGAACCTTGTCCGAGGGATGCCTGTCCTGGCAAAGCCAGGACAGGGGCCGGCCCGGCCGGTGGAAGACGTGGCCCCAAGGCTCCGCCCCCACGCCCGAACCGGAGAGATAGACGGGGTAAAGCCCCGGCTCCAGAAAGGCCCCCAGATCCATGTTGGCACCCAGCCCTTGGAAGGGCGACTCGTTTGAGGCCGGTAAGGCCGGCATGTGACAACCCCCTTGGGCGGGCGGGTATGGGCCCTTGGCGAATAAGCCTGGGGGTCCTTTCCGGTATCGCCCGGATTCTGGCACCCGCCGCGCCCTTGGGAACCGGGCAAGGCACAGCTCAGCCCAATTCTAACAAAAGTTTAGCAAAGGCCCCTGGGGCAGTCAACCTGGATGCGGCCTTGGGGGCCGCGCCCAGGGGCTTTCGGCCTGGCTTGCGGCGGATGCTGAAGATTACGTGGGAGCACGGACGCCAAAACAGCTTGGCAAGGGCGATTTGCCCCGCCATCTTTCGTTTCGGCAGTATCCACCCGCCACATTAATGCCAATGGGCGCCAGCCGGACAAAGCCCAGGCCTGGCTTGGCTAAATGCCAGGGACTCCCGCGATTCCCGTTCACTAAAGCGTGGACCCCTTGCCCGCATTGGCTGCCCGCATTGGCTGCCCGCATTGGTTGCAACGAGCCATATTGCTTTGGCGGGGCCTTGGCTCGCGAAAGGATCTTGATTTGCCAAAGCGCCTTGGTTCGCGGCACAAGCTTTGTTTGCGCCAGCGCCGCACCCTATGCTAAATTAGGCCATACAATAACCGAACAAACCCCGCCACAACATTACGAACGGCACACAAGGGCAAAGCCCCGGGCAAGGCATGATACTCACTACCGTTATCCCCACCCTGAACGAGAAGGAAAACATCGGCCCATGCATAGGGTCCGCGAAGGCCCTGCCAGGGGAGATCCTGGTGATGGACGATTCCAGCGACGGGACGGACACCCTCGCGAGGGACCTAGGCGCCAGGGTTGTCCACAGGGACTTCCCGGACATAACGTCCAAACGCAACATGGCGCTGGACATGGCCCTTGGGGACTACGTGTTCTTCCTGGACGCGGACGAGAGGCTCTCGCCCAAGCTCGCGTCCGAGATAATCGCATTCCTTGAAAGCGGCAAGCGCTCCGCCTGCGCCATGCGCCGCCACAACGAGGCCTTCGGCCGCAAGGTGAGGTTCGGGCCCCTGTACCCGGACTGGGTCACAAGGCTCTTCCCCACGAAGGAGGTCAGGTGGAAGGGCCTGATACACGAAAGGCCGGTGCATTCCCTCCCGGTGGTGAAGCTCAAGGGCCCCATGCTCCACCACACCTACCCTGATTTTGCGACGTACCTGAGAAAACAGGCCTTCTACGCGAAGCTCTGGGCTGAGGAGGCCAGGGACCTGGGGAAGACGGCGACCCCCTGGAAGGCCGTGAACAGGGCTTATCTGAGTTTCCTGAAGATGTTCTTCCTGAAACTCGGAATCCTGGGCGGCCCCGTCGGCTGGGCGCTGTGCTGGTACTACTCCAGCGGCTACACCCTGAGCAAGTACCTTTTGCTCGCGGACAAGTGCAGGAAAGCCGGGGAATTGCCAAAGGAAAGCGAAGAGCCGGCGGAAAAAGAACCCAAAAAGGATAATATATAAATATAAGATACTAAAAACAATATTTTATATATTATTATATTGTATTTACGTTATTATAAAGATTGCCGCGCTGTTGACAGATCCCAAAGACATCGGCTATAAGGGGTAATCGTTCCGGGGCACAGGCCCCGGGCCCCAAGCATGAGGGGGCGCCCTTCCAACGGGGCCCCGCCTTTTGCGGGGAAAGGTTTTTGCGGGAATAACTCAGTGGTAGAGTGCAACCTTGCCAAGGTTGAAGTCGCGGGT
>JAITKK010000215.1 GCA_031278475.1 Deltaproteobacteria bacterium | reverse complement strand
GCCAGGGAGGAAATAGCGCGGGTTAGGGAAATTCCAAGGCCCCAAGGATTGGCGCCCCCTGGCCTATGTCCCCGGCCCGAACAAGGGCTCAGGGGATCGGCCGGGGTGCCTGGGGCGGGGCACGGCCGAGGGGCCGGCCGCCCAAATGATGCCCGTTTTGCCCGAACTGGCACGTTAATCGCATTTTATACCCTCCAAACAGCCTAAATCGGTAGAAAAACTACCGGAATGTCAAAATAAAACTGGAGGGCAAGATGCGGAGGTTTTCTTATTTAAAGTATCTTCGGCTTTTGGCACTTCCCATGACCGTCATCCTCTTGTGGGCCTTCGACCTCATGGCTGACGATGCCATGGGTGCCAGCGGGGCCGCGGATGGGGCGGCGGCCGCAGGGGCTGACGCGGCGGTCGCCACGGAGGCGGCCTCCGTGGCGGTTGATGCCGGGGCCGAGGCCGCTGACGCGGCGGCCTCGGCGGGGGCGGCGGCCGAGGAGGCTTCCTCGGGGTCCCTTACCGAGGGCAACGCCAACATAATGTGGACGCTGATAGGCGGCTGTCTCGTCATGTTCATGCAGCCCGGTTTCAGCCTTGTCGAATGCGGCCTCGAGCGGGCGAAGAACGCCGCCAACATCATGATGAAGAACTTCGCGGACTTCATGATAGGGAGCCTGGTCTTCCTTCTCTTCGGCTTCGGCCTGATGTTCGGGACGTCCATGGGAGGCTTCGTCGGCACGAACTTCTTCTGCATCCCGGGCTTCGAGGGGCTCACCGCGGATGGGGGCTGGAAGCTCACCTTCTGGTTCTTCCAGAGCGTCTTCTGCGCTACCGCGATGACCATAGTCTCGGGGGCGATAGTGGGAAGGACCAAGTTCTCCGCCTACCTGATAGTCAGCTTCCTGGTGTCGGCCATCATCTACCCCGTGAGCGGCCACTGGGCGTGGAACTCCCTCTTCCAGCAATTCAACGGAGCCGCGGTCGAGGGGGCAACCCAGGGCTGGCTCGTGGCGAAGGGCTTCATAGACTTCGCGGGTTCCACGGTGGTTCACTCGGTGGGCGGCTTCGTGGCCTTGGCAGGGGCAATCGTGGTCGGACCCAGGATCGGCAAGTACGGGCCTGACGGGGTGGCGAGGGCCATACCCGGCCACAACCTGCCCTTGACGGGCCTGGGCGTCTTCATCCTCTGGTTCGGCTGGTTCGGGTTCAACTGCGGTTCCACGAACGTGCCCGACCAAACCATAGGTTACATAGCGGCCAACACGAACCTCGCGGCCTGCTCGGGCTTCCTTGGGGCCATGGTCACCAGCTGGTACATCTCCGGCAAGCCGGATCCCTCCATGAGCTTCAACGGCGTGCTCGCCGGCCTCGTGGGGATAACCGCCGGCTGCTTCAACGTGTCGCCATTCGGCGCGGTGATAATCGGCCTGCTCTCCGGTGTCCTGGTCGTCATCTCCGTCATCTTCATCGACCAGAAGCTGAAGATTGACGACCCCGTTGGTGCGGTGTCCGTCCACGGCGTTTGCGGCTTCTTCGGGACCATCATGGTGGGCCTCCTCGCCAACCCGAACTACGGCGGGGTCGCGGGCCTCTTCAATGGCGGCGGGATCCACCAGTTCGTGGTCCAGGTCTACGGAGCCCTTGCCATCGACGCATGGGCCTTCTTCCTGGGCTTGGTGGTCTTCCTGATAGCCAAGGCAACCGTGGGTGTGCGCCTCGATCCCAAAGACGAGCTCAAGGGCCTGGATCTTGTCGAGCACCGGGCTGAAGCCTACAGCGGCTTTCAGTTCTTCTCCAACAGTTAGAAAGGAGGAGAAACACAATGAAACTAATAGTAGCCTACATCCGTCCGGAAGTTCTCCAGGACGTGAAGACGAAGCTGTACGCGAAGGAGATATTCTCCATGTCCGTAACCAACATCTTGGGCTCCGGACGCCAGAAGGGGTACACCGAGGTGTACCGCGGCATCCAGACCGAGGTGAATCTGCTCAAGAAGATCCGCTTGGAGATAGGGATAGCCGACGACAAGGTGGACGAGGCCATCTCGGCCATTGTCGAGGGCGCCAAGACCGGGCAGACCGGGGACGGGGTAATCTTCGTATCCGATGTGGTAAAGAGCCTGCGCATCAGGACCGGCGAGGAGGTTTAGGGAAAGGCCGGTTCCAAGCGATAGCAATCAAAGAATGGGGGAAGGGCCATCCTTCCCCCATTCTTTTTAATTTGCCAAAGGAATCGATGGTGTGGGGGAGGGCAAGGCCCTGAAGTCTTGTGTTTGGGGGAGGCTGGGGGTTATTAGGGGGGCAAAGTTGTGGGTTATCAAGGGAAAATAAGGGTGCTTTTGGAAAATTTGGCGTTTGCAGCGACCGAGGAAGGGTTTTTGGAAATGGCGGGGATGAGAGGAAAAATAAGGCGAAATTAGGGCAGGCGTACCCCGAAGACCTCATGGATGAACTTCTGGGCGTTTGAGGCGGCAATCGCTGCCTGAGTGTCGGCACGGTGGTGGATCTGGCGGAACTCTTGGATGGTCATCTTCTCGAATTTTTTGAAAACCTTGCTAAAATAGCTGCGCTCGTTGTAGCCCATTTGTTCGGCGACATCCGATATGGTGCAGTCTGTGAACAGGAAAAACATCTTGGAGAGCATGATTTTCCGCATATGGATGTATTCCATCACGCTTATGTTGAAGCATTTCTTGAAAAGGCGGCTCAGATGCCCTTGGCTTATATAGCATTTGGTTACAAGGTTCCCAAGCCCTATGTTTTCCCTGATGTTCCCGTCCAGAAATGAAAAGACTCCCCTAAGGCGGTCATTGGCCTTTATGCTTCTCATAATGAACACGGAATTCATTATATGGAAGAGACAGAGCTCGACTACCCTGTCTATGGAGAGGAGAGTGGGCTCGGACACGGGGAAAGGGGATGGGGCGAGCTCGCCGTTGAGATCGGTAAGGGCAGTGTGGATGTTGTTAAGTTTGACGTTCAGATTAGAGGTATTGCGCCCGGCCTCCTCTTGGAGCGATGCCGCGATGTTGTTAAGGTTGTAATAGAAGTGACCGAATGATTTTTCCTGAACCAGGTTTGAGAGGAGGGCAAGCTGAGGGGACGGTTTGAGTTTGTAGAACTGTTTGTGCCTTTTGAAAATCTCGGTGATCTCCATTGGGCACACGGGTTTCAGAATATGGCCCGCAAGCTTGATTGACATGGCGAACTGGGATATTTCGAAATAATCGTAGGTGGAGATGGTGTAAATTGCGGTATCCCGTTCTATCTCAAGAATATCCTTTGCAATGTCAAGGCCGGTCAACCAAGGGACGGCAAGCTCTATGATGACTATGTCGGGAGTGTCCCTCTTAAAGTGCTCGAAGGCAGTGTGGAGGTTGCCGATTGAATGTGTGACGGAAAATCCGTCTATTCCCTTGATTATCGAGGAAAGTGTTTCCCTCATAAGAGGATCCGAGTCTGCAATCATGACCCGGTAAACATTGTCCTTTGGGGCTAATAAGTGGACGCTTTCCACAGCACCGTTTGTTTCAGTCATGTATCGTTTAGCTCGCTGATGATGGCAGGGAACCGGATGAGGTATTTGCTGCCCCCGTTCTCTTTGGCTTTGATGGAGATGCTAGCAAGGTTTCCGAAAATAGAAAGCAGGCGTTCGGTGGATGCGATTATGCGGTTTTCGACTACCTTTATTTCCGAATCGCTCTTGTACGGGGTCTTAAGGGACTCGATGACGTTTGAGGGCGGCAATGACACATTATCCGATATCTCGACCAAGATATTGTTGCGTTCTTTCTTGAAGAAGACGGAAATGTTGAACTTATCTGCCTTGGTGGAAATGTTCATAAGCAGAATCCTCTCGACGAATGCGAGGATAACGTCCACCGGTACTAGATAGTCCTTGATGTTAAGAGGCAGGCTAACGTTAAAGGATAGAATGTTCTCGAAACGAAGTTTCTGTATGTTGAAATACCTTATCAGGTTGTTCTTCTCATCCTCCAAGTGGTAGAATTCCCTGCTTGAATTGTTGATTATCGCCTTGATGTGGCGGGCGACAAGGATTGATAGGTAGTTGATTTTTTCGGAACCGTGAAGCACCGAAAGGTTTGCCAGAGTGTTCACGGCGTTAAGCAGGAAGAACAGGTTTGTCCCGACTTTGTTGCGTTGGGTCGGAAGCTTGTGTTTAGCTGCCTTTCCATTTGGGGAATTTGCGTTTTCGTAAGCTACATTAATGTCTTGCAAATTTTCGACAAACGATTGTGCAACCTCGTTTATTATGGATATGAGGCTTTCGTAATTCCGGTAGTCCATTGTGGGAATCGACTGGAACATGGAGTGAATCATCGATTGGGACATTGATTCTTTGGTGGATTGGTTGATGGATTGGTTGATGGATTGGAAGATGGGCTCGAACTTGGAGATGCCTTCATCACGGTCGGAACTTTTTTCAGGAAAGGAAACGAGCGCGCTTTTACCCATATCGAGCATTCCCAAGGGGACGTTTTCTATTCGCGCCTGGCCTGCCAGTATCGCGCCAATGCATAAGTCTTTGGAAAACATTGGTATGGCTGTCTCAATGAGCCCGAACGGGCACACGTAGGTGAAAGGGTCCCTTATGGCCACGGACTCATCGAACGCTATCCGGTGCGCCCTGGCGCAGATATCCGCGCTATCTTGGGAGTTTGATAGCCTTGCGCACAGGGAGTTTGTCCCGAAGCGTTTGGTGAGCGGCTGGGCTTTGTCGTCAAGGGCTTCGCAGGAGATGGCGGCAAACTTGGAGAAGTCGTCGAGGATCTTTTTGAGCCTCTCGAATCCTGGCACTTCGCCCAAAGACGGCCGCAGGGGCAAGCCTACGTCCCTTATGGCGTCCTCGAAATCGTAAATTCTCATGGTAGCTTTCCTGGGCAAGCCCGAGGTTGCCCAATGGCTCTTGCTTTGGGGGTTTTTGTCCTTTTTGGATTCAGGCTGGTGAGACAGGTCATGGCCAAACGATGTAATCTTTGGTAAGGGCCCTGTGCTTTGTGCCAAGGCTCTATCCTAATGTTGCGGCTCTCAAGGTGGGTGTTGGGTTCTGGGTGGTGTCTGGGGATTTGTTGGTGAGGCGGACCGGAGTTGGGGGGAATTATATGAAAAATTGTGAAATATGTCAATTTTTTTTGGGAACCCCATGTTATCTAGATGAATGCTTCAGTTAGGCGGGACATGGCTTGGGGACTGGTTATCGTGGCAAAATAACGTCGTCATTTGGGGCGGTATTCGTCAATATTTTACCAAGGATGGTAAAATACGGACCATTCTTAAAATTTCTTTGCATTTTTGATTGGATTTTACCAATTTGAAAAATCGCAGTAATTTAATTCGCGGGGCCCGTTGGATCAAGTGGAAAACTATTTTTTTGACAAATTGGAAAATCGCATGCGTTAGCGTGGTTTTCGTCTTTGATTAGGGATTCGCCGCCGTCGTTTCCAAAATGTTGATTTCAATTGATTGGCAGCGTATTAAATGATATCGCAGTTTTTGAGTTTTACACTTTCATAATATGGTAATTAAAACTATCCCGAGATTTCCCATAAGGGCATTGGGATACGAAAGCGGGCAGCCCATTGCCGTAGGCTGCCCGGTTTTGTTCCGATCGGTTAAAATGATGGGCATGAGGCCCCTGAGGCCGCGGCCTTTTGGCCGGCTTTGCCTTTCGGGCTCAACTCGCGCACTTGCCCTTGGTCAGAGCTTTTTATCCCTGTTGGAAACTATCCTTACGGTCTCTTCGCAGGAAACCCTGGCCTCGGTAAGTATCCGGTTCCTTACGGACGTGATGTCCTCTTTGACCTCTTTGTCCTTGATGTTGGGCAAGTTCACGTCCACTGACAGAATGGCTGCCCTGGCGGCCGACTCCAGAAGGATTGCCGCGACGGCGCAGTCGTTTACGGCCGAGCCGTTGCCGATCTCGGCGATGCGCTTGTTGGTGACCAGAAGGTCGTTGGCCAAGGACGATATCCTAAGGGGCACGTTCGAGGCTTGGACGGTGTACTTCTGTATCTCCTCTTGCCGCCTGATGGACTGGGCGTTGGTCTCCCTCGGGAGCCGGTAGGCGGACAGAAGGAGGTCGAAGGAGTCCATGTCCAGGGCGGTGAGCGCCTTTATCTCGTTGAGCCCGTCGGTCATGGTGTTGAGCAGTCCCCTTATCTCGTCCTGGACAGCCTCGTAGTTCTGTTTGTGGAGCGTGAGGTTCGCTACCATGGAACCCATGGTGGCCCCGAGGGCCGCCGACATCGCGGCGACGCTGCCGCCGCCAGGGACGTGTCTTTTTGAAGCCGCAAGATCCAGGATTTCGTTGAATGGTTTTTCGTAGAAATTCAGGTATGGGTTCATTCCATTTTCTCTCGTTGTGAGCCTTGCAGGCGAATTGCCCGCACTGGCGGCGCTCATATCCTGGCCCTCCCGTTTTGCAGCCCTATGGCCTTGAAAAGGTTCCTCAAGAGCAGCATGACGGTAAGCGAGCCCACACCGCCTGGTACCGGCGTCAGATAGGATACCACTTCCGACGCGCCGTTCTCAACGTCCCCTGTTATTTTTCCGTCCGGTAGCACGCTTATGCCCGCGTCTATTACCACCTGCCCTGCCGATAGCATTGATTTTTTGACAAGCCCGGCCTGTCCTGTCGCGGCCACCACGATGTCGGAGTGCCTGACAATGTCATCTAGATCTTTAGTCCGCGAGTGGCAAACGGTGACCGTGGCGCTCCTCTTTATGAGAAGCACCGTGAGCGGGAGGCCTACCGTCTCGCCCCGGCCGATTATCGCGACGTTTTTCCCCGCCACGTCAACCTCGGAGCTCTCTATGAGCGTCAGGCAGGAAAGCGGGGTCACCGGGAGCAGCGCCTTGTCGAGCTTCCCCATGAGGAGCAATCCGCGGTTTTCCGGGGTTATCCCGTCCACATCCTTGTTGGGCCTTATGGCCGACGTGACCCTGTAGGAGTCTATGTGCTTGGGGAGCGGCAGCTCCAGCATGATGCCGTGGACCGAGCCGTCCTCGTTCAAGGTGGCTATTGCGTCGAGCAGCCTATCCTCCGTCACGTTGTGGTCGTAGACGTTCAAGGAGAAATTAATCCCCAGGGCATGGCAGGTTTTTTCCTTGGAGAGGGCGTAGGCCTTGGAGGGTCCGTCCCAACCGGCAATGACGGTCGCGAGCATCGGCTCCGTCCCCTTGAGCTTGAGGTCCTCCACATCCTTTTGGATGCCCTCTTTGAATTTTTGCACTATCGGCTTGCTGGCAAGCATCGTGGCTGTCATTTGTTCCTCCGTGGGGCATCTGCGCCCCTTTCAAAGTTCGTAGACAAGGAGCCCGAAAAAGGATATGCGATCCGGGTCGTGCTCGAGCGGCAGGCCGGATTGCCGTGAAATGTCCGCCACATCGACGCAGGCGCACTCTAGCGAGTGGATCCGCTTGTCCGGGAAGCGGCATGGCTCGTCCGAGCCGAAAGCGCAGGTCTTGCAGTACTTGCAGGGGCCGTACCCGAAGACGGCCCCCTTCCTGAGCGTTGGGATGAGCTTGTCGGTAATGCTCGCGCAAATGCCGCCAAGCCTGTCCGCGACCCTCATCATGGACATCCAGTCCACCGTGAACCGCAAAGGGCCGCTCACCTTGAAGACCACCGCATCCGGGTGCCCCACTATCTCGGTCGCTATGCTTTCGACGGAAGGGCTGTTGGGCGGGCAGGTCCAGCTCCGGTTGTAGTTGCCGCAGAGGTTCTGCGCGCAGTATTTCCTGAACCGGCTGTCAAAGCGCAGCTGGGAGGTGCGGATGGCGGACAAACCGTCCACGCCCAGGTCCCTTATGCATTCAAGGATCCAATCCTCGTTTACTGCCAGATTGCCTAACGGCATGGTAACCCCCTAAGGCCCTTGCCGCCGGGCCTCCCTCAGGCCTTCCCGGGAGGGGCCAGCCACAGGTAGGGAAGCGCGACGAAGAGGGCGCCGCCAAGGATGTTGCCCAGGGTCACGGGCAGGAGGTTCCGGAAAAGGAAGGAACCCCAGTCGGCGGTGAGCGCGAGCCCCGCCTGGGCCGCCGCCTCGGTGCCGCCCAGGAAGAGCCCGAGCGGGACAAAGCACATGTTGGCGACACTGTGCTCCATGCCCATGGCGACGAAGGCCGTGATTGGCGGCCACATGAGTATCGCCTTGGAGACCCCGTCAGCGGCCCGCAGGCTCATGAAAATGGCAAGGCACACAAGCCAGTTGCAGACGATCCCCCGCAGGAAGGCGGCCTGGAAGCCGAGCGAGCACTTGGAGTTGGCGAGCGCTATCGCGGTTTCGGCAAGCGGCAGGGAACCATCCGGGCCTTGGTCCATGAACACGCCGGATTCGACCGCCAGAAAGGCGATGAGGACGGAGCCCAGGAAATTCCCGAGGTAGGAGACCGAGAGCACCCTCAGGGATCTTCCGGCGGACGAGCCGCCCGCGGCGAATGACCCCGTCATGTACATGACGTCCCCGGTGAAAAGCGAGGCCCCTGCCATCAGGACCAGGAGGAGCCCCACGGGGAAGGCAAGCCCGAAAAGGAGCTTGATGACGTTCCCCAGGGCCGGGTCCAGGTTCCCGGTGACCCTTAAGGCGAGGATGGCCCCGAATCCTATGTAGGCGCCGGCCAAGGCCGCGAGTATGGCGTGGGGGCGCAGCCCCAGGGCGGCCTTGGCGCGCCCCGCTTGGACCACGGCCCCCACGGTTTCCGAGGGGTTAAGCAACTTTCAAAGCCCCCCTAGAACAGCCCGTTGATGCGGCCGGTCCCCGTGTCCACCTCGACCCGCCGGTAGGCGGGGTCCGAGGCGGTCCCCGGCATGAGCGAGATGTTCCCCACGACGGGCACCACGAACTCGGCCCCGCCGTAGATGAGGGCGTCCCTCACGAAAAGCCGGAACCCCTTGGGCACGCCCTTGAGGTCCGGGTCGCCGGAGAGCGACAGGTGGGTTTTCACCATGCAGAGCCCGAAATTCGCGATCCTCGGGTCGCCCTGGTAGAGGGCTATCTTCTTTTCGGCCTCGGGCGAGTAGTCCACCCCGTCGGCCCCGTAGATCTCCCTCGCCACCTTGTCGATCCTCTCCTTGAAGGGCATGGAGAGCTCGTAGAGCAGCCTGAAGTCGGTCTTCTCCTCGCAGGCTTCCTTGACCGCGCCCGCGAGCTCGAGAGCCCCCTCGCCGCCCTTGAGCCAGTGCTCGGAGACGGCCACCCGCGCCCCCGCCTTCTCGCAGGCGGCCCTGATGGCGGCGATTTCCTCTTTCGTGTCGGTCACGAACGCGTTGATGCAGACAACCGGGCTGATGCCGGATTTCTTCACGATGCCCACGTGGTGGAGGAGGTTTTCCAGGCCCTTCTCGACAAGGCCCACGTCCGGCTTGGAGTATTCCTCCGGGAGCGGGTTCCCGGGCTTGGGGACGGGCGCGCCGCCGTGGCACTTAAGGGCCCGGACGGTCGCGACCACCACGGCCGCGTTGGGCACAAGGCCCGAGTAGCGGCACTTGAGGTTCCAGAACTTCTCAAAGCCTATGTCGGCCGCGAAGCCGGACTCGGTCACATGGTAGTCCACAAGCTTGAGCGCGACCCGGTCGGCTATTATGGAGCTCTGGCCTATCGCGATGTTCGCGAAGGGCCCGGCGTGGACGAAGCAGGGCTGGCCCTCTATGGTTTGGAGCAGGTTGGGCTTCACGGCCTCGACCATCCAGGCCGTCATGGCGCCCGCCACGTCCAGGTCCTCGGCCGTCACGGCCTTCCCGGCCTCGTCGTAGGCGACTATGACCTGGCCTATCCTCTTCCTGAGATCGGCAAGATCGTTCGCGAGCGCGAGTATGGCCATTATCTCGGAGCTCACGGCTATGCCGAACTTGGACTGCATCAGGTAGCCGTCGTTCTTGCCGCCCAGGCCTATCACGATGTTCCTGAGGCACTGGGCCGCGAAGTCCATGACGAAGCCGAACTCGACCCGGGAGGGATCGATGTCGAGCCTTTTGAGGCCCTTTTTGGCGAGGAAGGCGTCGCTGTTGTTGCGCTCGTGCTGCATCCTGGAGTTGAGCGCGACCATCCCGAGGTTGTGGGCGTTCATTATGGCGTTGATGTCGCCCGTCAGGCCCAGGGAGAAGGGCGTTAGCGGCAGGCACTGGCTCATGCCGCCTCCGGCCGCGGAGCCCTTGATGTTCATGGTGGGCCCACCCGAGGGCTGGCGTATGGCAGCGGCGACTTTCAGGCCCATGAGCCCCATCCCCTGCACCAGGCCGAGGATGGTCGTCGATTTGCCCTCGCCTAACGGGGTGGGCGTGATGGCGGTGACGTCGATGTACTTGCCGTTGGGCCTGTCCTTGAGCCTCTCAAGCACCAGGGCGTTGTCCACCTTGGCGACGAAGTGCCCGTAGGGCAGCACTTCCTCTTCCAGAAGTCCCAGCTTCTCGGCAAGCGCCCCGATCTTCGTGAGATAGGGCTCCGCCGCCTGCGCTATCTCGTAGTCCTTGGCCCCTTTGGCGGTGTACTCCTGCCATTTAATGCCCATTTAAGCTACTCCTTGTGATGTATTGAACCCTTTTTGGGTCGGTTGTGTCTTGGATCCTAGGGGCTGCCGGCCCCTTGGTCAATGCCCGGGACGGCCCGTTTCCCCGCAGACATCCCACGAAAGCCGGGGAAACCGGTTAACGCCGTTATCCTTGTCTTGGGATTGCCCGGCGTTATCGGTGCCTGCCTTGCGAAAGGGCGTGGCCGATGCGTTGTTTGCCTGGGCCATGCATTATCCAGACATCAAAGTGGTCTGGATTCCGCACGCGTTTTTTTTGGTTTTTCAGACCTGGGGCCTTGGCAAGAGGCTCGCTTCCTTGACGATGGTGGGGACCATGTGCTCCCATTCCACCAGCATAAGGTGCACCCCGCTCACGCCCTTGGTCTCCTTGAACTCGTCTATCTGCTCGCAGGCCATCCTTATGCCCTCGCTGGCCTGCCGTTCCTTGGGCACGCCCTTGAGCCTCTCTATGTAGCTGTCGGGCATGGTGATGCCCGGGACGTTGTTCTTCATGTACCTTGCCATGCCCAGGGACTTCAGCGGGGTCACGCCCGCCAGGAAGTAGGCCTTCTCGGTGAGCCCCATGTCCACGGCCTTGGCCATGAATTTCCTGAAACGGTCCATGTCGTAGATGCACTGGCTCTGCATGAAGTCCACGCCCGCGTCCACCTTCTTCTTGGCCCTCAGGACCCTGTAGTCCTGGGGGTCGGCGAAGGGGTTGTAGGCCGCTCCGATGAAGAGCCTCGGGCGCGCGTCCTCGGGGATTTCCTGGCCTGACATGAGCCTTCCCTCGTCGCGCATGTTCCTAAGCGCCCTTATGAGGTTTATGGAGTCGAGGTCGTAGACGTTTTTGGCGTCCGGATGGTCGCCGAACGTCTGGTGGTCGCCCGAGAGTATCAGCAGGTTGTTGATGCCCAGGGCCGCGGCCCCCAGGATGTCCGACTGCATGGCTATGCGGTTGCGGTCCCTGCAGACCATCTGCATGTTGGCCTCGAGCCCCTGTTTCTGGGCTATGAGGCTCGCCGCGAGGCTCGACATCCTCACGACGGCCGTCTGGTTGTCGGTCACGTTCACGGAGTCGACGTTCCCCAGGAGGAACTTGGCCTTGTCCTCCACCTCTTTCGCCTTGGCGTTCCTTGGGGGGCCCAGTTCCCCCGTGACCGCGAACGCGCCCGATGCGAGCACCTTCTCAAGCTTGCTTGCGCTTTTGAGTGTTTTTGTCATTTGAGTAGCTCTTCCCTCACGATTTTCCTGGGGCCGCCGTCCCTGCTGGGGCGCCAGTCCTTGACCAGCTCGATCCCCAAAAACTCGCCCATCCTGCCCTCGCTTTCGATTTTTTCCACTATGAGGTGCCAGACGCAGTCGATGTCCTTGGAGACCTCGCACTTGCCCCCCGCGGAACCGCCGCAGGGGCCGTTCAGGAGGCTCTTGGAGCAGCGGGATATGGGGCAGAGCCCGCCGAATTTGTGGATGACGCAGTTGCCGCAGGCCTGGCAGTGCTCCGCCCAGATCCCGTGGGCGAGCGCCCCCCCCAAAAAGCAGGTGTTGAGCGCGGGGAACACGCTCTCGCCGGGGTAGCGCCTGGAGATGAACTGCGGGCCTATGGAGCAGGCCATGGACAGCACGCAGTCGTAGCGGCCGCCCATCAGCTCGGAGAGCTCCTCTATGTACTCCGGGTCGCACTGCCTTTCGAGGGTGAGTTCGTCGACGACGGTGCCTTCCCCGTCTTTCGCGGCCTCAAGCCTCAAAAGGGATGCCAAAATCCCCACTTCCTTGGTGCCGCCCGCGTTGCATACGGTCACGCAGCCCCTGCATCCCACCACCAGGACCCTTTTCCTGCCCATGACGAAGGTCTTGATCTCCTCTATGGGCTTCCTTTCGGCTATTATCATAATGTGTCCCCGTTATTCTGGGGCCTTCGCCCCATGCGCGTGAAGGTGCCTTCCCTAAGACTCTCCGGGGTTCCCCGCGTCCGCGGGGCGCTTGATGGGCGATGGGCCCAGCCCGGCTATCCTTTCCGTGAACTCCCTCGCGATCTCCGCGAACTTGGGCCCTTGGGAGGCGGACAGGTTGTACATCTCCACCCTCTCGGGCCCGAAGCCTATGGCCGCGAGCTCGCCTTTGAGCATCCCAACCCGCTTCCTCGCGCGTATGTTCCCGTCCAGGAAGTGGCAGTTCCCCTCGAGGCAGCCCGCGACGTAGACCCCGTCGGCCCCGTTCTCGAACGCCTTCAGCGCGAGTATCACGTCGAAGCGGCCCGTGCAGGGTATCAGCACGATCTCGACGTCGGTAGGGTACTGGAGCCGCATGGAGCCCGCCATGTCGGCCGCGCTGTAGGCGCAGTATTGGCAGCAGAAGGCTATGATCTTGGGCTCCCACTCGATTTTCAGGGCCGCGTCAGGTGTCATGGTCCGTCCTTCGCGCCCCAGGGGGCGCTGTTTGTGGCCCTATCGGCCTTGGGCAAGGGCTTGCGGCGCTTTGCCCGCCGCTTCCTCGCCGAGAGCGGTCCCTGCGAGTGCCCCAACCTTCGCGAGCAGCTGCTCGTCAGTGAAGAACTGCAGCTTTATGGCCTTCCCGGGGCACTCGCCCACGCAGACCCCGCAGCCCTGGCATATGGCCGGTTCCATGAAGGCGTGGCCCCTGAGGGATTCGTCCTCCTCGTTCGCCACAATCCTCGGCACCTTCAGAGGGCAGGCCCTCACGCAGGTGCAGCAAACGGCGCACTTTTGGCTGTCCACCGTCGCGACGACTCCGCCAACCATGACGCAGGGCTTCGCGAGTATGGCCGCGGCCCTGGCGGCCGCGGCCCTCGCCTGGGCCAGGCTTTCCTCTATGGGTTTCGGGTAGTGCGCGAGCCCCGCTATGAACTGCCCCTCGGTCGCGAGATCCACGGGCCTCAGCTTCATGTGGGCTTCCAACAGGAAACCCTCGGCGTTGAGCTGGCCCTTGAAGACCTCCACTATCTCTTCCTTCATGGGGACGGGATCGATTCCGCTCGCGAGTGTCAGGTAGTCGCAGTCGATTGCAAGCGGCCTGTTGAGCACGTGGTCCATGACGGTCACCCTCGCCTTGCCTGAGGCTTCCGTCACCTCGGGTGGGTTTTCGGGCTCGTAGCGGACGAACACCACGCCCCGTTTTCTCGCCTCCTCGTACTTCCTTTCCCTGAAGCCGTAGGACCTCATGTCCCTGAACAGCACGAAGACCCTGGCGGTTGGGTTCCTGTCGAGGATCGACAGGGCGCAATCCAGCGTATGGGTGCAGCAGACCTTGGAGCAATAAGGCCTTTCCGGGACCCTTGACCCCACGCACTGGATGAAGGCGAACACGGCCGACCCCTTTTCGAGCGCGGGGTCTTTGTCCTTCAGGAGCTTGTCGAGTTCCGTCTGGATGAGCACGTTTTTGATTTCGCCCCGGCCGTGGAGCCTTGGCTCGTGCGCCTTGCCGCCGGGTGCGAGGACAGTCACCCCGTGCTTGAGGGTGAACTCGCCCAAGGGCCCCGCGAACCTCGTCTCGAAGTTCCCCACGAAGCCCTCGGACGCCAGCGGGCGGCTTTCGAGGTGGAGCTCAATCAGCGGGTGTTTGCCAACCTGGTCCGCGAGCGCCCTCGCATAGCCCTCGATGTCCTTGTCCCTTGAGAAGACCTTGAAGGCCTCGCCCCCAAGGGCCGCGCCCCTTTCGACAAGATGGGTGCGGAAGCCCAGGTTCGCGATTGAGAGGGCCGCGCCCATGCCGGCCGCGCCCCCGCCGACCACCAGGGCCTCCCGGGTGAGGTCCATCCTTGTGAGGTGCGCTGGCTCCAGGAACGCGGCCTTGGCGACCGCCCCGCGCACAAGGTCCTTGGCCTTCGCGGTCGCCTTTTCCGGCTCCTTCTGGTGGACCCAGGAATCCTGGTCGCGGATGTTCGCCATCTCGAAGAGGAACTTGTTGAGCCCGGCCTGGGCCAGGGTCTCCCGGAACATGCCCTCGTGCGTCCTTGGCGAGCATGACGCGACGACCACCCTGTTGAGGCCGTGCTCCTTTATCGCATCCTTTATCTTTTCCTGGGTGTCGGCCGAGCAGGTGAAGAGGTTGGTCTCCGCGAGCTCCACGAAGGGAAGGGTCCTCGCGTGCCTTGCCACCTCCTCCACGTCCACGACGGACGCGATGTTTATGCCGCAGTGGCAGATGAAGACCCCGATCCTCGGCGGCTCGCCCGCGATGTCGCGCTCGTCCGGGTACTCGCGCTCTTTCGTCCTTGAAAACCTCGCGTCCTTGATGCCCTCGGCCGCGGCCTGGGCCGCGGCCGAGGCGTCCACCACGGTCGCGGGGATGTCCTTCGGCTCGGTCGCCGCCCCGCAGGCGTAGACCCCGTCCCGCCCGGTAGCCACCGCCTGGAAGTCGCCCGTTTTTACGAAGCCGTCGGCGTTGAGGCCGATTCCGAGCGTATCGGCCAGCCCTTCCAGGGATTTGGGGGGCGCGAGCCCGATGGAGAGCACCGCCATGTCGAAACGCTCTTTCAGGCGATCGCCCTCGCCCGTCACGTACTCAAGCTCCACGTCCCCGTCCGGGAGGGGCGTCAGGGTGTGCACCCTGGACCTCACGAACCTGACCCCTTGCTCCTTCGCCCGGTTGTAGTACTTCTCGAAATCCTTGCCGTGGCTCCTTATGTCCATGTAAAAGACCGAGGTCTCGAGGTTCGCGGGCCCCCCCGCGTGCTCCATGGCGATGGCCGCCTCCTTCATGGCGTACATGCAGCAGACGGCCGAGCAGTATTTCCTGTCGCAGCCGTTGGTGTCCCTGGACCCCACGCACTGCACCCAGGCAATCCTCTTGGGCTCCTTGTGATCCGAGGGCCTCACCATGTGGCCCTGGAATGGGCCGGAGGCGGAGAGCACCCGCTCGAACTCCAGGGACGTCATTATGTTGGGGGAATCGGCGTAGCGGAGGTTCAAGGCGTTCGTGGGGTCGTGCGGGTCGAAGCCGGTCGCGAGCACCACCGCGCCCACCTCCAGCACCTCCTCGATATCGCGCTGGGCGTGGGTTTCTAGCGTCAGGGCCCCTGGCAGGCAGGCCTTGACGCAGCGGAAGCACTGGCAGCAGGCCCCGCAGGCGACGCAGCGGGAGGCCTCGTCCATGGCCTCTTTCTCGTCAAGGCCCAGGTCGAACTCGAAGAAGTCCCTGACCCTCTGCCCGGGCGCGCGGGTCCTGGGAATGTTGCGCCAGTGCCGCTCCTTTGGAAGTTCCTGGTAGTCCTCGGAGCCCGTGAAGGCTATCCTTGGCCGGTCGGCGTCCATGGGGGCCCCCGCAAGGAAGCGCGCGATGGACAGGGCCGCCTCCTTCCCGGCCGCGACCGCGTCGATTGCGAGGGCGGGGCCCAGCTGGGCGTCGCCCCCGGCGAAGACGCCTTTCCTCCCGGTCGCGAGCGTCACGGGATCGACCTTTATCCTGCCGCCCTTGCCAAGGCCCACCCCGACGGAGTCCCCAAGGCAGGCCGTTGAGGGGGCCTGGCCGATGGCCGCTATCACAAGATCGTAGGTGCCGGGGCGAACGTCGGAATCGTCAACCCTGAGCCTCGCCCTGCGGTCGTCGGGATCCCCTTCAGCGATTGTTTTCGCGAGATAGGCCTTTATGCCTGAAGGGCTTTCCTCGAACCTGACGGGCGCGAGGTTGAGCAAGAGCCTCACGCCCTCTTCCTCCGCCTCGTCCACCTCCCAGGGCCAGGCGGGCATCGCGCCCCGGCCCCTGCGGTAGGCGAGGTCCACCGAGGCGCCCAGCCTCAGCGCGGAGCGGGCCGCGTCCATGGCCACGTTCCCGGCGCCCAGGACAAGCGCCCTTTTCCCGGAAAGGTCCGCCCTTTCGCCCAGGTTCACCCTGCGCAGGAAGCCCACGCCTGGGACCACCCTTTCCGAATCCTCGCCTGGGACTCCCAGGGGGACGTTCTCGTGGGCCCCCATGGCGAGGAACACCGCGCCGAAGCCGTCATCGAAAAGCGAGTCGATGGTGAAATCCTTGCCCAGCTCGCTGTTCAGGCGGATCTCCGCCCCGGAGTAGGATTGGATGAAGGCTATCTCCTTTCCCAGCACCTCGGGTGGCAGCCTGTAGTCCGGGATGCCAAGCCTGAGGGCCCCTCCCGGGACGGGCGCCTTCTCGAATATGACGCTTGGGATGCCCCGCCTCTTGAGATGGTACGCGGCCGACAGCCCCGCGGGGCCCGCCCCCACTATTGCCACCCTCACGTCCTTATCGGGCTCGGCGCTTATCGCCTTCCCGGCCTCGTCGATGTCGCCCTTGTTGGCCACAAGCCTCTTTATGTTCTTTATGTCGAGCGGCCCCTCCAGAAGGCCCCTGCGGCACTCGCCCTCGCAGGGGTGCGCGCATACCCTCCCGAGGGTCCCGGGCAGCGGCAGCACGTCCAGGATGGTCTCCAACGCCTCCTGGAAGCGGCCCTGGGCGGCGAGGGACACGTAGCCGTGGGCGTTCACGTGGGCGGGGCAGGCGACCACGCAGGGGCTCACCCCCTTTTTCGTGAGCGAGAAGGCGTTCGGGAAGGCCTGGGCGTAGGACTTGTAGGTGACCTTCCTCTTGTTGAGGCCCTCGTTGAACTCGTTGGGGATCTCCACCGGGCAGGCCTTCGCGCAGTCGCCGCAGGCGGTGCACTTGGGCCCGTCCAGAAAGCGCGGCCTTCTTCGGATCCTCGCCCTGAAGTTCCCGGGCCTGCCTTCCAGCGACAACAGCTCGCCGCCGTTGATTGCCTCTATGTTTATGTGCCCGCCCACGTCGTTGAGCTTGGGCGAGATTATGCACATGGAGCAGTCGTTGGTGGGAAAGACCTTGTCCAGCTGGGCCATGCGGCCGCCAATGGCCGGGTTCTTCTCCAGCAGGTGGACGTAGAAGCCCATCCCGGCGAGATCCAGGGACGCCTGGATGCCGGCGATGCCTCCGCCCAGCACCAGCACCGCCCCTACCTTTTCTGCCTTGCCGGCCAAGTCGCCCTTGCCGGCCAAGTCGCCCTTGCCGCCCAAGTCGCCCTTGTCGCCCATGTTACCTGACATGTTGTCCTTTCGCGGCCCGCATGGCGCAGGGCCTTGCGGGCCGCCTTGGCCCCTATGCGCCTTCTTCCGGGAGGTATGACACGTGGAGGAGCTCGTGCTCCCTGCCCTTGAGGATGCCCTCGTAGAGACCCTCCAAGAGGGGGTTGTCGCTGCTGCGCTTGTAGCTTAGGAGCTTGTCCACGGAGTAGAGGCCCTTGGCCCTGGCCTCCTTCACGCCCATGGGCACGTAGGGCTGGCCGGCCCCGCTGACGCAGCCGCCCGGGCAGGCCATGACCTCGACGAAGTCGAAGGCCTTCCTTCCGGCCTTTATGTCGTCCACCAGCCTGCCGGCGTTGCCGAGCCCGGACACGACCGCTATTCGCACGGTTGCCCCCTTGTACCCCACCTCGAACTCCTTTAGGCCCTGCATGCCCCTTTCGCCGGCCATGGCCATCTCGGAGATGGTCGCGTTGGAGCCGTCCGGGGACAGTGCCCTCAAGACCGCCTCGGTCACCCCGCCAGTCACGCCGAAGATTACCCCGGCCCCGGTCACTATGCCGTAGGGTGTGTCCACGGCCTCGGGCTCGAGCCTGTCGAACTGCTGCCCGGACTGCTGGATCATGCGGATGAGCTCCTGGGTGCTGAGCACGTGGTCGACGTAGGGGACCCCGCCGCGGCTGAACTGCGGGCGTATGGCCTCGTGCTTCTTGGCGGTGCAGGGCATCACCGCGACGTGCACGTGCCTTTTGCCGTTTTTCCTGTAGCTCTCCTTTACCAGGGCCCCGAACATCTGCATGGGGGACTTGCAGGTGGATATGTTGGGAAGAAGGTCCGGGTGCCTCTTCTCGGCGAAGTTGATCCAGGCCGGGCAGCAGGAGGTGAACAATGGGAGCTTGTGGGGCCTCTCCATGTGCCTCAGGAACTCCCTGGACTCCTCCTCAACGGTAAGGTCCGCCCCGAGGGTCGTGTCGAAGACCTTCCCGAAACCCATGCGCTTTAGCGAGGCGGCTATTAGCCCCAGGGAGTTGGTCCCGTCCTCGAGGCCCATCTGCCGGCCTATGGCGACCCTCACCGCCGGGGCTATCTGGACGCTCACGAAGGTGTCCCTGTCCAAAAGGTCGTTCCAGACAGCCTCTATGGAGTTCTTCACGGATATCGCGCCCGTGGGGCATACGGCCGAGCACTGGCCGCACCCCACGCAGGGGGACTCGGCAACAGGCACCCCGAAGGCCGTCTGCACCTTCATGCCGGAGCCCCTGAAGGCGAAGTCTATGGCGCCCACGTTCTGTATCTCGTTGCAGACCCTTATGCAGTCGCCGCAGAGTATGCACTTGCTCCTGTCGATGGAGATGGAGGCCGAGGACTCGTCCGGGTCGGGCGTGTAGGAGGTGTTGATGTAGCGCACGTTCCTTATGCCGAACCTCAAGGCCAGGGCCTGGAGGCGGCAGTCGCCGCTCTTGTTGCAGACCGTGCAGTCGCGGTTGTGGTTGGCCAGAAGCAGCTCCAGGATGTTCTTCCTGTACTTGCGGAGCCGCTCCGTGTTGGTCCAGACCTTGTGGCCCGGCCTGGGCGGCTCGGAGCAGGCGGCCTCCAGGCCGCCGCGCTCGTTTTCCACGAGGCACATGCGGCAGGCGCCGTGGATGGAGAGCTCGGTGTAGTAGCAGAAGGTGGGAAGCTCAATCCCAGCCTTCCGGATGAGCTCCAGGATGTTCCTCTCGGAACCTATCTCGACCGGTATGTTGTCTATGGTCATGTGGTCTGCCATCACCAAGCCTCCTTTATGGCCATGAACTTGCAGCCCGGGACGCAGGCCCCGCAGCGGGAGCAGACGAACTGGTCGATGGAGTAGGTCTCCTTGACCTTCCCGGATATCGCGTTGGACGGGCAGAGCTTCTGGCACTTGCTGCAGCCCTTGCAGAGCTCCGGCTCTATGTAGTACTTCTTCAGCTTCTCGCAGGAGTGGGCGGGGCAGCGCTTGTCCATTATGTGGGCGAGGTACTCCTCCCGGAAGTTCGTTATCGTGCTGATTACGGGCGAGGGGGCGGTCTTCCCCAGCCCGCAGAGGGCGGTCGCCTTGATGGTGCCCGCGAGGTCCAGGAGGTTGTCGAGGTCCGTGGGCCTGCCGTTCCCCGACACTATGCGCTCGAGTATCATGAGCATGCGTTTGGTGCCCTCCCGGCAGGGCACGCACTTGCCGCAGGACTCCCTCTGGGTGAAGTTCATGAAGAAACGGGCAAGCTCCACGAGGCAGGTGTCCTCGTCGGCCACCACCAGCCCGCCGGAGCCTATCATGGCCCCGGCCTTCGCGAGCGAGTCGAAGTCCAGGGGCAGGTCGAAGTGGGCCTCCGTCAGGCAGGCCCCGGAGGGGCCGCCTATCTGGACCGCCTTGAAGCGCTTCCCGCCCTTCATGCCGCCGCCCACGTCGTAGATGACCTCCTTCAAGGTCATGCCCAGGGGCACCTCGATGAGCCCGGTGTTCTCTATGTTCCCGGTGATGGAAAAGGCCTTGGTGCCCGGGCTGCTCTCGGTCCCGATCTTTTTGTAGAAGTCCGCGCCCCTGCCTATGATCACCGTCACGTTGGCGAAGGTCTCGACGTTGTTAAGGACGGTCGGCTTGTCGAAGAGCCCGTGCTCCACGGTCCTGGGCGGCTTGACCCTTGGGAAGCCGCGCTTGCCCTCGATGGAGGCGGTGAGGGCGCTGCCCTCGCCGCAGACGAAGGCCCCCGCGCCCCGGTTCAGTCGGAACCTGAAGGAGAAGCCGCTCCCCAGGATGTCCTCCCCGGAAAGCCCGTTGGCCTCGAGGTCGGCTATGGCCTTCCTGAGCCTCCTGACGGCCAGCGGGTACTCGGCCCTGACGTAGATGTAGCCCTCGGACGCTCCCACGGCGCGCCCGGCTATGAGCATGCCCTCCAGCATCCTGTGGGGGTCGCCCTCCATGATGCTGCAGTCCATGAAGGCCCCAGGGTCGCCCTCGTCGCCGTTGCACACCACGTATTTGGGGAACAGGTCCTGGCGGGCCACCTGCCGCCACTTGGTGCCGGTGGGGAAGCCGCCCCCGCCCCGGCCCCGCAGCCTGGACTCGGCTATCTCCTCGATGACCGCCTGGGGCTCCATGTCGAAGAGGGCCTTCTCGAAAGAGGAGTAGCCCCCCACGCTCAGGTACTCGAGGAAGGACTCGGCGTCTATGTTCCCGCAGTTCTCGAGCACCAGCCGCAACTGCTTTTTGAAGAAGGGTATGTCGTCCACCCTCTTGCAGAGCCCCCCCAGGTTGTCCCTGTAGGCGAGCCGCTCCACGTGCCGGCCCTGCTCTATGGTCTCCCGGACGATGCTCTCGCAATCATCGACCCCCACCTTGGTGTAGAGGTAGCCCTCCGGCTCGACCCGCACCAGCACGCCCTTCTCGCAGAGGGCCTGGCAGCCGCTCCTCTTGAGCCCCACCCCGTGGCCATCCTCTATGAAGCTCACCGAACAGGGTATCTTCAGCTGCGCGAGAAGCCCCTTGAAGCGATCGTAGACGTCGGTCGCGCCGCTGGCGACGCAGCCCGTGCCCGAGCAGACGAGGATCTTCCTCACCTCGTCCTTTGCGGCCCTTTCGCACTTCTCCCGGAGATCCTTAAGCTCTTGCCTGCTTTTCAGCATGTGTCACTCACTTCCTTCCCCCAGCTCCACCGAGTGCAGGAGCAGGGATGCCTTTTCCGGGGTCATGGCCGGGTAGGCCTTGCCGTTCAGGGTTATCACGGGGGAGAGGCCGCAGGCGCCGAGGCAGGCCACCACTTCGACCGTGAAGTCGAGGTTCTTGGTGGTGACCTCGCCCGGGCCGAGCCCCAGCTCGCGCCTCAGCCTTTCCAGTATCGGGAGGGACTTCCTCACATGGCAGGCCGTCCCGTCGCACACCTTGATGATGTTCCGGCCCTTGGGCTCGAGCGAGAAGTTCTCGTAGAAGGTGGCGAGGGAGTAAATCCTCGCCTCGCTCAGGCCCGTGGTCTTGGCGAGTATCGGGAAGGCCTCCCTGGGCAGGTAGCGGTAGTGCTCCTGGATTTCCTGGAGCATGGCTATGACGGAGCTGGGCGAGCCCCTGAAGGGGTCCAGGAGGCCCGATATGCGCTCTAGGTCGGGTATGTTTTCCATGTGTCACCGTGCCGTTGTCGGATGGCCCGGGAAGGGCCGTGTCTTTGGAAGGGGGATGGGCCCGGGCGGGCCTGGGGCTTGTTGGTGTCGGCATGGGCGTGCGAATCGCCCGTCAGGCGGGGCGCGGCCCCTGCCTATGGGTTGGGCACGGGATTGCACGCCTTTGGAAGGGAATGTGCGTTGCCGCCAAGGGAAGGTGGATGGTGGGGAGTTTTGAGAGGGGGAGCGAGGCCCCTTTGGGGAGAGGGCCCTTCCAGGCCCGTCTGTCCTTCCGTCCGGCGGAAGCCTTTTAATTTGGCCGTTTCCTGTCGACGTGGGCAGAATTATAATAGGGTAATTTATAATTTGACGAACACTATCAAGATAAAACACGGGGAATATGAAGCCCAAGTTCGTATGTCTGGATATTGCACGTCAGGGCTTGGGGAAAATGGGAGGGGAGGGGCCGCAAAGAAGGGAAAAGGGAAAAAATGGGGCGGGAAGGGGCGGAAAAGGAGGAGAAAACGAGAGGAGAGGGAAAGGGAGAAGAAACAAGGAAGAAGAAAAGGCGGATGAAAAAAAAAAGTAGAAAAAATGAGAGAAGAAAAGAAAGATAATTATACGCAATAAATCATTTGCCGATTTTTTGCATGGGACTTTGGCGCGGTCGACGTAGGGCAGGGCTACCAAGAACAGCCAGCCCCTGGAAGCATCGCTTATGGTTGATAAGGTTGCCCGTGGATCGTCGGCTTAGGCGACGCCAATGCCCTTTTTGGCTGGGAGCCCACCACGGGAGGTGGCCTTGCGACTTTTGGCTTTGTTGTCGGGTTGCTTTTGCAGAAGTGACAGGCGTAAACTGGGAACGACCAACAAGGCAACAAGGAATCATAAGGGTTGGTGTGATTCGGGCCTTGGCAAGGACGCCCTATTTTCCCAAGAGTGGCTGGCAGTGATTTTGGAATGGTAAGGCAAAGGATTTTGGAAGGTCTTGGTTTTTTTGGAAAATCGATGGCATCGATAAATGGCTTTGATAATCGCCTTGATGGAAAACCCGCAAGCGGGAAAATCATGAAGGTTTTTTTCGATAGTGATAATCAAGAAAGATCATATCGATTCTAATTATCGATCCGCTATTTGCGGTAGGATATCCAAACACGCTTTCAATGAACACTGCATCGTTTTAATTCGTAATTATTAAAGAAAACATCAAAGAAACGTATAAGAAAAGGCCTAAGTAAACCCCAAAGAAAACCAACAAGAAAAGGCCAAAGACGCATAAGAACGAAAATCTCTTAAGCCGATCACACATATTTGACAAAATAATGTTATGACATGACAGGCGGCATGGCTTTGCAAGGCCCTAAGCGCTTGCGGGGGTATTTTAAGCGATGCGGCCTTGTGGCAAGGGCAGGGCACAAGCGGCCCTGCTTGCCCAATAGGGTGGGTTCCGGATGCCGGCATCGGGGGTGCGGCCTAACGGGTAATGACCATGGTATTTGGTCATAAGTTGCAAATATAAAATATTTACAAACATTTTACAATAATTTAACAACAAATAGGTAAAGGTTAAAGTATAACCAAATACTTGGTTTTGAGACCAAAAATCCATATTTCAGGGAGAATTCACAGTGACAAGCGCGGTCATAGACCTAGGCTCGAACACGGTAAGAATGTGCGTGTTCGAGGAGAACAACGGAAACATCGAGACAATCTTCAGCCAGAAGGAAAACCTTGGGCTTGCGGGCCAGGTGGTTGACGGGATCCTTCCCACGGAGTCAATCCAGAGCCTGTGCGACGGCTTGAACCACCTGCGCACCCTGGCCGAGAAATTCGTGCCTGCAAGCGAGGTGCACGTGTTCACGACTGCGGTGTTCCGCAGGATTGACAACAAGGAAGAGGCCTTGGAGCTCATAAAGACGAAAACGGGCCTTACCCCCGTGCACCTATCGGGAAAGGAGGAGGCGAGGCTGGATTTCGTAGGGGTTACCCATGCGACCAATATTAAGACAGGCTTCCTGATCGACGTTGGCGGCGCCAGCACGGAGCTGGTGAGCTTCGCGGACGGGGAGATCGATAGGATAGCGAGCGTCCCGGTTGGCTGCCTTGAGCTTTACGCCAAGCACGTCAAGGCCCTGGCTGTCACGGATTCGATCAAGAAGTCGATAAATTCCGAAATTGACAAGGCATTCGACAAATTCGATTGGTCTAAACTCAAGATCCAGACATTGATAGGTGTGGGCGGCACGATTCGCACCGCGCTCAAATTGTCCAAAGCCATATTCGGACTTGACAAGGAAAGCGTGTCATTCCCGGCCACTTATCTGAAGGAAATAAGGAAGGAATTACAGAAAAACTCATCGGATGCCTACAAGGCGTTGTACAAGGTGTCACCGGATCGAATAGTCACCTTTTTCCCCGGCCTGCTGATAGTCGAGGAGGCCGCCAAACGTCTTAAATGCAAGGAAGTGTTCGTGAGCAAATACGGGGTCCGCGAAGGTTTCTACATTGACAGGGTACTGAAACTTGATGCGGAGAAAGAAAAGGCGTAGGCCATTACTTTATGCCTCCTAAATTCGAAAGATTGCCTTATTTGCAAAACAGGGAGATTTCTTGGCTTAAATTCAATGAACGGGTTCTTGATGAGGCGGCGTATGAACCGAGGCCGTTGTTCGGCAGGTTGCGCTTTATCGCTATTTTCACCTCCAATCTCGACGAATTCTACATGGTTAGGGTTGGCTCGCTTACCGATTACATGCTCTACGACAAGGATTACGTAGACAATAAGACCGGGATGAGCGCAAAGAGGCAACTCGAGGCGATTTACAACACGGTGAAGATACTATATCACCGCCGTGATGAGATGTATGCGTCGTTAAGCCAATTGTTGGGTAGCAAAGGTGTCAGGCAGTACCTCATCCAGGATCTTAGCAATTCGGAAGTCAAGGAACTGCACCATTACTTCAAAATGAACGTACTCCCGCTTCTGTCCCCGCAGATAGTGGACATGACCCATCCATTCCCCCATCTCCTTAACAAGCAGCTGCACATAGCGGTTTACCTTGACGGCAAGAGCAGAAAGTATTTCGGGTTGATCCCCGTTCCAAACATAGTGGAGCGGATCATTCCGATCAGGGATGATGGTTTTTTGCTCATGGAGGATCTGATTCTGCATTTCTGCGGGGACATATTCAACATGTACGGTGTCATCGAGAAAAACGTGGTTTCGGTCACACGGAATGCGGATTTGAGTTATGATGATGACGACAAGGAAATAGAGGATTACCGGCAATACATCAAGAAAGCCTTAAAAAAACGTTCAAGACTTTCGCCAGTTAGGCTTGAGATTCAATACAAGGCAAAAGACGAGTTCACAAAATTTTTCTTGGACAAACTGGACATGGCATATCCGCAGATATTGCACTCTGCATCACCATTGGACTTCTCTTTTTGCGACAATATTGAAAAAAAGTTTGCAAATCGCACAGACTTGATGGTCCCACCCTACGTTCCCCTTGAGAGCATACCCGACAAAACGGATATGTTCTCGCTTGTTTCCAAAAACGATATCCTTCTCTCCTACCCATATGAAAGCTTCACTCCATTCCTTTCCCTAATCCAACAGGCGACAACCGACGATTCGGTCGTATCCATCAAGATAACCCTGTACAGGATAGCTCTGCATTCAAAGCTTGCGCACCATTTGATCCAAGCCGTGGAGAACGGAAAGGAAGTGGTAGTCCTAATGGAACTCAGGGCGCGCTTCGACGAGGACAACAATATACAGTGGGCAGAACATCTGGAGCAGGCCGGTTGCAAGGTGCTCTATGGCCTGCCTGATTACAAAGTCCACTGCAAATTATGCCTCATCACTAGCATCCGTAACGGCGTGGTGCATTATGTGACACAGTTAGGGACAGGAAATTATAACGAGAAAACATCGAAACAGTACACTGATATCTCATTAATGACAGCCAACCAAGGGATTGGGCACGATGCCTCAAAGTTTTTCAATGACTTGCTTTTGGGTAACGTGAAGGATACGTATGATTACCTGCTTGCGGCACCCAACACGCTCAAGCCCAAGCTTTTAGCCCTTATGGACGAAGAGATAGAGAAATCCTTGAAAGGAAAGGAAGCCTCTATTATCCTCAAATGCAATTCCGTGACCGACAAGGACATAATGAAAAAGCTTGTCGTGGCATCGGATGCTGGTGTCAAAATCCAGCTCATAATACGGGGTATCTGCTGCCTGATCCCCAGAACAAACGTTTACACCGAGAACATCACCGCAAGGAGCATAGTCGGCACCTTTTTGGAGCATTCCAGGATCTATTGCTTTGGAGTAGGCGAGGAGGCAAAGATCTATTTCAGCTCGGCGGATTTGATGACAAGGAACACCGAGGACAGGGTGGAGCTGGCCTGCCCCATTTTGGACAAGGATGTCCACGCCCAAATCAGGGAAATGCTGGACATAATGCTCAGGGACAACGTCAAGGCTTGGGAATTGTTTTCGGACGGCAGGTACGTGCTGAACACCCCCCAAGGCGGCGAGGCCCTTAACTCACAGCTGTATTTCGTGCAGCATGCGAAAATGCACGAGGTGCCTGTTAGCGAAACGTCCAAACAGGGTGGCGAAGGTGGCAAAAAGCCCCTTGGCGCCTTTGAGAGGCTTTGGAAGTTTTTGTCTGGCATGTTCGAAACCAGGGCCAAGTCCCACCAATGATGTCTTTCCTGCCTTTGGTGCAAAACTCCTAGAAACATCCCATAAATTAGGCAAAAGGTTCTCTAAGGCTCCCACTATGCGTGAAATATCGCAAATTGGGAGTTTTTTTTTGAGTTACGCTTATCGCTGCCCGACCGTTTGGCGGACTTAGGGCCTACCGGCTCGATGAGGGCGGTTCAGGAAGCCTGCAAAGCCTCCCAGGGCACCTTAATGTTTAAGCACAGGGGCTCGCGCCCGTTGCGGGAATCGGCCGACAGTGGCCTTTTCCCATCATTTTGCAGCGACGGCGCCGTTCCCGTTGCTGCCGTGCACCAGACCAACGAGCCTTTCGATGTTCCTGTCCAAGTCGGCAGCGGAATCGGAAAGGGCGTGCGAGGCACTGGCGGTGCCCTCCGAGACTGTTGCGTTGGATTGGGTCACCTTGTCCATCTGTGTCACCGCTATGCCTATTTGCCCAATGCCTTGGGATTGCTGTTCGGAGGCTAGGGACACCTCGTGTATTATGTCCGCCACCTTTTGGACCGAGTCGACCAGGGAGGCGAAGTTTTCGGAGGTTTTGTGCACCAGGTCCGATCCCAAGTTGATGTTGTCTATGGTCTTTGCGATTAGATCGGCAGTGGTCTTGGCGGCATCGGCACTGCGGATGGCAAGGTTCCTGACTTCGTCGGCAACCACCGCGAATCCTGCCCCTGCCTCGCCCGCCCTTGCGGCCTCCACCGCGGCGTTTAAGGCGAGCAGGTTCGTCTGGAAAGCGATTTCGTCGATTGTCTTGATGATTCTCCCGATCTCGTTTCCGGAAGTGGCTATCTGGGACATGGCCTCGTTCACCTTGTCCATGGAATCCTCGGATATCCTCGCAGACTCCCTAGCTTTGGTCGTGAGCTTCAGAGCCTCTCGGGAGTTATCCGAGTTGCTCTTGGTCATCGATGATAGTTCCTCGATAGCTGAGCCAGTCTGTTGCAAGGAAGCGGCATTCTCGGTAGTCCCCTCGGCTACCGTTTGGGCTGCTTCTGACATCTCGCTTGCCGTGACCTCGACGTTGTGAGACTCCTCGGTAAGGATGGATATGATGTCGGTGAGTGGCAAGACAATGCTCCTTACCAGCAGAATGGCAAGGACGATTGAAATGATGATGGTGAGGGCAGAGCAGGCCAGAACCACGGTCCATGTCGTATTTACGGAGCCAATGGTCTTGTCGGCGAATCTTTCGGTGATGGTGACGAAAGTCTCAGAGAGTTTGGAAATGCCCTCCAAGGCATGGGATCTTCTTTCATGTCTTTGCTTACGGTTATCGATGCTTTGCTCAAGATTCGTCCTAAGTACCGCAAGATCCGCTAGGCATTCGTCAAAAATATCGATCATGGCCTGGAGACGTTCTTTGTTTTCTTGCTGAAGGGATTCGTCTCTTAGTTTAATCATCTCCTGCTTTAGGGTCTGCCCCTTTTCCAAGGCTTCGTCCATTGCATGCATATCCCTGAGGTAAAGTCCGAGGACTGTATCTAGGTAAAATTCATTGGCCAATTCCTCCATTAGTGTAGACCGTTCCACCCGATCGTATGCATGCTTAATATCGTCGATGGGTGCCGCGTCTCGAATGAAGTTGTGCATACGCTCCAATATTGGAGCATGGTAAACTTTGTAGGCTTCAAGGTATTTCTTGTATGCTTCTGACGCATTTTTCCATGCTGCAGCCGAACCCTTGTTCAACTCAGGAACCCTGGAGGAGATATTCTGGAAATCTTGGTAGGCAAGGTAAGCATTTGACTCCACTTGTTTGAGGTTAGGGTAGTCTGCGGAAACTGCCTGGAGGTTTGAGCGGAGTTTGGACCACAGATCCATGTTCCCCGACCGCATCTTCATTGCTTCCTGCCAATTGGCCTCATCGCCCAACGTAGAGTATTCACTGATTTCAAGGCTTTCCATTGTAACCGAGTAGCGGAGGTAGGCGGCCTGGTCATTGCCCGGGATGATTGTGTTTCGCAAAAGGTATGTCTCCTGTTTGATTTCCAGGAGATAGATGGTCAAAAGACCACAGACCGCCAAAAATAAGACGCAGATGAGGGCATAACCTAAGCTGATTTTTAATTTTAGAGACATAGTCAATCACTCATAGTGGGGGTTAGGCTGACAGGTATTCTAATGGACCGTCAGGTTGGGCAGATGTGCTGGTTTTGGGCTAAAGAGGTCCTGGGGTTATGTTCTGGGAGGCCGAAAACATCCGTTCCGTAACAAACTTGGGCATCAGTTGGGATCTATGCTATCTTTGGCAATCCGCGGGTGCCTGTTTTGGCTGGACAACAGAGGTTACAGCCCGTGTGGAAACGTCACTCGGAAATAGAACACAACAACAGGTATTATGGGCTTGACGGTGCAATTAGCAAGGTACGTCACGTCAGAAACGCAACACATTCAGTGGGCGGGAGCTTTCGAGCTCTGGTAGTCCCAGCATTGTCATCTGTATGTGTTTGAGAACAGATCTATAAATGAAAATGAGCCTTACAAGCTGATTTCCCAAAGTGCTCGAAAAATGAAGGTTTGGTGGTTGGTTAATCCTTGGCGGATAAAAGCGGTATTTAGCAAAACGATTCTTTGGGATTGGACTGAACTATCGTACTTTACGAAGCTCATATTAAATGTAAATTTACTGATTTTGACTTGCCTTTGTCAAGGCTTTTTTTATAGTATTAACGACTTTTATACATTTTTGTCTTTTTAATTGTGTTATTAGGGTAT
>JAITKK010000202.1 GCA_031278475.1 Deltaproteobacteria bacterium | reverse complement strand
CCTCAAATTTTTTTTCTAAAAATGGCCTTTTCCCCCTTGACAAGCCCCTGGGGGGTGCTTACCTTTAAGACATCGAAAGGGAATTCAAAAACAGCCGCAGCCAAATGGCCATGGGCTTGCCGTCATCTTATAATGATGCCCTAGGGCCTACCCCAGAGCCTGCCCAAGATCCTACCCAAGAGTTCCGCCCCCAAATTTTTTTTCAAAACTGGCCTTTTCCCCCTTGACAAGCCCGTGGGCGGTGCTTTCCTGTAAGACATCGGATGGGAATTCAATAACAGCCGCAGTCAAATGGCCATGTGCTTGCCATCATCTTATAATGATGCCCTAGGGCCTACCCCAGAGCCTGCCCAAGATCATACCCAAGATCCTACCCAAGAGTTCCGCCCTCAAATTTTTTTTTCCAAAAAAGGGCCTTCCCCCCCTTGACAAGCCCCTGAGGATGCTTACCTTTAAGACATAGAAAGGGAATTCAAAAACAACGCAGCCAAATGGCCTTGGGCTTGCCGTCAACTTATAATGATGTACAAGAGCCTACCCAAGAGAACCGCCCCCAAAAATTTTTTTCAAAAAGGCCCTTTTCCCCCTTGACAAGCCCTTGTGCGGTGCTTACCTTTAAGACATCGGAAGGGAATTCAAAAACAGCCGCAGTCAAATGGCCATGTGCTTGCCATCATCTTATAATGATGCCCTAGGGCCTACCCCAGAGCCTGCCCAAGATCATACCCAAGATCCTACCCAAGAGATCCGCCCCCAAATTTTTTTTCCAAAAATGGCCTTTTCCCCCTTGACAAGCCCTTGGGCGGTGCTTACCTTTAAGACATCGGAAGGGGCAAAAAACAACCGTAGCCAAATGGCCAAGGGCTTGCCGTAATCTTATAATGATGCCCAAGGGCATACCAAGGTCCTACCCAAGAGAGCCTACCCGAAAAATCCTACCCAAAAGCCTACCCAAGATCCTACCCAAGAGATACTCCACAAAATTTTTTTAAAATATTCCCAAATTGCCCTTGACAGGTTACTAATGGGTGCTTACCTTTAAGACACAGGGAAAAAATGCGCAAATGATTGTGGTCCTGACTGCTAACCCTGGCGCATCCTTGGCCTGTGTTCCGCAAGGATGCCATTGGCATCGGTTAGATCTT
Source organism: Deltaproteobacteria bacterium (assembly GCA_031278475.1). GTDB lineage: Bacteria > Desulfobacterota > Desulfarculia > Adiutricales > Adiutricaceae > JAISMF01. Next base: position 6,968 of record JAITKK010000202.1, on the reverse strand, counting down.
TTACAATCTTTAGGACCTTCTTAAGGATCGTTTTCTCGCCGAGGGATGCGTCCAATCTCACTACATTGGGAAGCTCGAGGATGTTTAGGATAGCGCTAACCTTGCGGAGAAAGCCCTCCCTTTCGAATAGCCCGCACTCCCCTCTGGAGTCGCGGATCCTCGCAAGCGCCTTGGGGACATCCAGCTCCAAAAGGATAGTCAGATCCGGCCAGGGGAAGTCCAGGTTGTCCTCCAGGATGGAGTGCAGGGGCACCCCAAGGGCGCCTTGATAGGCGATGTTGCTGATTATGTAGCGGTCCATCACCACGGTAATACCCGCCTTCAGGGCGGGGAGGATGTTGTGGTGGCAGTCCCACTCCCTGTCCTTCAGGAACAGCCCGTGCTCCCTTAAGGGCGATAGCCTGCCCGTCCTCGCTGTCGCGCGTATGGCCGTGCCGAATGGCCCCTTGCTGGGCTCGCGCAGGGACAATGCGGGTGCCCCAAGGGCTTCCTGGAGGAGCCTCGCCTGGGTGGACTTGCCGCTGCCGTCCAGGCCCTCGAAACACACGAATAAGCCCTTTGGGCACCTGTCGTCGGATGCCCTGCGGTGGCGGCGGGGGCGTTCCCTGGTGGGTCGTGGCATGTGGGCTCCGAGAGGGCCCTGGCGGGCGGAGGAAAAGGCAAAGGAGAAAAAAGCCCAAGGCTTGCGAGGGGTTCCTTCTCCTTCGGGGGCGGGCTATAGGCTTTTCAGGCTACTTATGCAACTACTGGGCCACCAGGTTGAAGGGCTTCTGGACGGTCACGGACTTGGTGGGGTCCAGGTTGTCTATCATCGTTATCTGGAGGATGTAGGAGCCGGGGGGGAACTGGCTCATGTTGATGGTCATGGTCAGCATCTTCTCGGTTATGAAGGTCCTGTAGCCAGAGTGCTCGAAGGGGCCTATGTTGTTCCCTCCGCCTATGGTCTTCCCTGCGGCGTCCAGTATCTCGAATGACCAGCTGAGGGAGTTGGTGTAGGTCCCGTCCGGCCCCAGCCTCTGGGTGAAGCCTATCGGCTCGCAGTAGAATATGAGCAGCTCCGAGGAGGTGAAGTTCTCGCCCACCTTTGGCTTGTAGGTGCTGAAGTACTCGGGCTCCTCCAGGACGAAGGCGGCGTTCCGGATGCCCAGCGGGCTGAATGTCCACACCCCTTGGGTCGCCTGGAACAGGGCCTCCAGGGAGGTGAGGTTGTCCCCGCGGATGTGGGCCTCCTGGGCCTTCTGCATCGCGGCCATGGTGTCCGGCGGTTGCGACTGCCCCTTGGCGGCCTGGGGCCATGCGGGGGAGGCCGCGGCAAGCGCGATGACGATGGCAGCGGCCAAGGCGGGAAGGGGTTTTGGCATTTTGGCTCCAGGCTTTCGCGCCGAAGGGGGGCCGGGGGGCCAAAGGCCCCCCGGCCGCCCGGGCTTAATCATCGAAGTGCACGACACCCGTGGAGATGTCGTATACCCCGCTTATTATCTTCACGTGGTTGGTTTTCACGGCCTCGTCTATGACGGGGCTCAGCTGGGTGAGATGGTCGCGGAAGTAGATGGAGGAGGTCGCGATAGCCGCCTCGACCCTCTTGTCTTCCGGCAGCTGCTCCACAAGCTTCGCGATCGGCGAGAGCTGCTTTAGGAGCGCCCCCAGGTTCCCGGGCACCTCGCCGCCGCCCACGGCCGCGGTCACCGCGCCGCACTGGGTGTGGGCAAGGACCATTATGACGGGGACCCCCAAGTGGTCCACAGCATACTCAATGGACCCGAGCTCGTCAACCCCGGGAACGGCACCCGCGACCCTCACGGAGAAGATGTCCCCGAAGCCCAGGTCGAAGATGTTCTCCACGGGGGCCCTGGAGTCGGAGCAGGACAGGACTATCGCGAGGGGGAACTGCCCCTCCGCGGCAAGCTTCTTCTTTAGCTCCAGCGTGCTGTTGGGGTGGGTGGGGCTTCCATTGACCACCCTTTCGTTTCCTTCCTTCAGGGCCTGGATGGCGCTTTCGGCCGTCCAGGGGTTCGCGGGGTGGCCGTGGTCGTCGTCGGCCAGGGCAGCCGTTGGCGTCCCGAGGCCCAGGATGGCGATGCATGCCGCCATGGCGAGCCCGGCTATCATGCTTTGCGAAAAGATTCCGGTAGGGAGCATAGGTCACCACTTCCTTGGTCGCGTCGCTTTGCGCGCGCCGCTTGCTTTCGTTCCTTTGGAGCGTGTCTGAAAATTCGGATTTTTATGGCTTATTGGGTTGCATTATGGGTTATTCTGTCGTTTCAGCCCCCCCTTGGGGAAGTTCCGCGACTGCCTCTATACCATGATTATGCAGGAAAAATGGACCTCAGACAATGGCTTTTTGGGCGGAGCGGCAATTTTATGCCCTTTTTCGGGTTTCGGGCGGCCTTTTCCCCTGCGGCCGCCCGAACACCGGGAAGCCGGCGGGCGGGCCCTGGTTCATGCCCATGGCCTTTGGCCCCATGTTTTTCGAGGGGGTTTGGCTTGCGCCTGGGTGGGCTGGGGTTGGCCCCGGGCCTTCTCAGCCTTCGAGCAGGCGTTTGGAGAGCGCCATGGCCTGGGGGGAGGGCTTCGCCCCGTCCAACATGCGGGCGAGCTCGGCAAGCCTGCTGTCCTTGCTGAGCTCCCTCACGCTTGTGAGGGTGCGGCCCCCCTCCGGGTTCTTCTCGGCCAGGAAGTGGCGGCCGGGGATGGCCGCCATGAGCGGTTGGTGGGTGATGACGAAGACCTGCCTGTGGGCCGCGAGCTCCGCCATCTTGGCCGCCACCGCCTCGGCGGTGGCGCCGGAGAGGCCCGAGTCTATCTCGTCGAAGACCAGGCTTTGGTCCGGGCTGGGCTCCTGGGCGGTCCTAAGGGCCAGCATCACCCTGGAGAGCTCGCCCCCGGAGGCAATCCGGGCGAGGGGCTTCAGCCCCTCGCCCGGGTTCGGGCAGAAGAGGAAGGTGACCGCGTCGCCGCCCTTGGCGCCGCAGAGCTCGCCCAAGGTCTCGGGCGGCATGAGTTCCAGGGAGATCTCAAGGCGGACCTTGGGGAAGCCCAGGTCCATGAGGGTCCTGGACAGCTGGGAGGATAACGCGTCCGCGGCCTTTCGCCTGGCCTCGTGGAGCCGGGTCGCCGCCCCCGCCGCCTCGGCCGAGAGCGCCTTCAGGCTTTTCTCAAGGTCAATCCTGTCCAGGCCCAGGGCGTCCAGGCCGGAAAGCGTCTCGGATAGCTCCCTTTCCCGCCCCAGCACCGCGTCGAGGGTGGGCCCGTACTTCCTTTTGAGCCTGGATAGCTGGGAGAGCCTTTCGTCCGCATCCTCGAGCCCGCCTTCCTGGGCCGCCCGGGCGCCCCTCGCGAGATCCTTGAGGTCCCTTGCCAGGGCAGCGGCCACCTCGGCCATGCCCCCCGCCTCCTCGAGGCGGGGGGCCTGGGCCGGGTCGATTGCCTGGAGCTTGTCCATGAGGGTCCTAAGCCTCTCGGCCTTGCCCATGAGCCCGTCCTCGCCGTAGAGAAGCGACAGGGATTCCTCCAAAACGGAGGACATCCTCTCCTGGGCCTTGAAGCGGGCCTTCCTCTCCGTCAAAAGGTCGTCTTCGCCCGCCTTGGGGGACACCTTTTTTATCTCCCTGAGCTGGAACTCGAAGAAATCCTTTTTTTCGTGGATGTCCCTTATGCGGGACAGGAGCTCCCCGAGCCTGGCTTTGGTCTCCTCCCTTTTGGAGTGGGCCCGGGCCATCCCGCCAAGCAGGTCGCCGTGCCTACCGAAGGCGTCCAGGAAGTCCAGCTGTCTCGCGGGATCGAGCAGCGACTGCTGGTCGTGCTGGGAGGATATGGTAAGGAGTTCGGCCCCCCACTGGGCCAGCTGGGAGATGGTCGCGAGCGAGCCGTTGACGTAGGCCTTGGAGCGGCCCCCTTGGCGCACCACCCTCCTGAGTATGAGATCCTGCGCTGGCTCTATGCCCTGGGCGTCGAACAGGCCCATGAAGGAGTCCATGTCCTCGAGATGGAACAAGGCCTCGACTATGAGCTCGGGCGCCCCGGCCCGCACCATGTCGGGCGGGGCCTTCCCGCCCCGCAGGAGCCCCAGGGCCCCGGCCAGGATGCTCTTGCCGGCGCCGGTCTCGCCGGTGAGAATGTTCGCGCCGGGCCCAAAGGACAGGCTCAGGCTCTCTATGAGGGCGAGGTTCTTTACCTGGAGTTCGCTAAGCATCCCTTAACCTTGGAGGGGGGCCAGCCAGGGGCCCGCGCAGGCGGGCCCCTGGCAAGGCCTCTTGGGAGATTGGCTCATATGGGGCATGGGCCCTTGGCCGTATCAATTACTGGTGCCCAATACTACTATGGGGGGGCCCGGATTGCAACGACAAATTATCCCTGAAAAAGCTTGTTGGGGGTGTTTGGGGGTGCTTGGGTTAACCCGGACTCCTTCGGGCGGTCCTGGGAGCCCGGGGATGCTGTGGAAAACATGGGGGAAAGATGGGGGAAACATGGGGGAAGGTGGGGGGAATGTGTGGGAAATACGGGGAAATTATGGGGAAAGTCCTAAGGTTATGGGAAATTGGGATGCCGGGTGGATTGAAAAGGGAAAAGAGAGGCACGCAAGGGAAATAAACTGAAAGAAACGGAAGCAAACGGAAATATTCGGAAATATTCGGAAAGAAAGAGAAAGAAAGGGGGATATTAGATGAAAACGCGTTAGATTATGCCTTTAAGGAGGTTTTAGGCTTTGGGCCTTGGGCTTTTGGCATTGGGCTTTGGGTCTTTAGCCTATGGGCCTTGGGCTATCGGCCTTGGGCCTCGGGCCCAAGAAGGCACCCAATGCCTGCTGGGACGCACGGTGTTTTCTCAGTCAGCGGACGTCACCCGCAGGACCTCCTGGATGGTTGTGAGCCCGGCAAGCATCAGGTCCAGGGCGTTCTCCCTCAGGGTCACCATGCCCTCGTTTCTGGCGGTGGCCTTGATGGAGAGGGCGTTCTGGTTGCCGTGGAGGATTGCCTCCTTCATGGTGTCGGAAAAGGGCATGACCTCGACGGTCGCGACCCTTCCCAGGTAGCCCGTGTTGCGGCAGGCCTCGCAGCCGCGGCCGTGCTTGAGGGTCAGATCCCCGTGGGTTATGAAGCCCAGGTCGAGGGCGGTCTTGGCCGTCAAAACGAACTCGTCTATGCAGTTGGGGCAGATGCGGCGCACCAGGCGCTGGGCCATGATGCCCACCACCGTGGAGGACACCAAAAAAGGCTCGAGCCCCAGCTCCACCAGGCGCACGATGGCCGATGGGGCGTCGTTGGTGTGCAGGGTGGAGAGCACCAGGTGCCCGGTGAGGGCCGCCTGCACGGCGTTCTCGGCGGTCTCCTTGTCGCGCATCTCGCCTACCATGATGATGTCCGGGTCCTGGCGCAGGATGGTGCGGATGATGCTCCCGAAGGTGATGCCCACCTTGGGCTGGACGGCTATCTGGTTGAACTCCTCGTGGACCATCTCTATGGGGTCCTCGATGGTGGTGACGTTCACCTCGGAGGTGGCGAGCTGCCTCAGGGTGGAATACAGGGTGGTGGTCTTCCCGCTCCCGGTGGGACCCGTCACAAGTATGATCCCGTGCGGGTGGGAGGTGAACTCCTGCCACTTCTTGTGGTCGTCCGTGTTGTAGAACATGGTCTTGAGATCCAAAAACAATGCCTCCGGATCCAGGATGCGCATGACCACCTTCTCGCCGAAGGCGACAGGCACGGTCGAGACCCTGACCTCGGCCTCGGCCTTCTTGTGGGCTATCTTTATGCGCCCGTCCTGGGGCCTGCGCCGCTCCGCGATGTCGAGCCTCGATATGGTCTTTATCCTCGACACTATGGCCGGGTGGATGACCATGGGGAGCTTGTACATGTCGTGGAGCACCCCGTCGAAGCGCATGCGGACAAGCAGGTGCTCCCTCTTGGGCTCGAGGTGGATGTCCGATACCCTGCTCTCGAAGGCCTCGGCGAAGAGCAAATCTATGAGGTTCTTTATGTGCTGGTCGTCGTCCTTGATTTCCGAGGCGCTCTTGAGCTTTACGTACTGCTCCAGGTTGGAGACGTCCACCCCCAGCCTGCTCCCCCCCAGGTACTGCCCGGTGGCCCCCCTCACGGAAGACCCGAAGGCGTAGATCTCGGAAATGATCTTTTTAAGGTTGGACTGGCTCATTATGACGGGGACGACCGGGTGCCCCGACACCCTGCGCACGTCGTCCAGGAGGTTGCCCACGAAGGGCTGGCGCACCCCCACCTGCAGCTTGGACCCCTCGAAGCCCAGGGGCAGCACCAGGTGCCTCGAGGCGAAGGACTGGGGGAGCATCCCCGTTATGAAGTCTATGTTGAGCTCCCTCTGCTCCACCCTGCGGTAGGGCAGACCGCTGGCTGTCGCCATCACGTGCGCGAGCACGTCGTCGTCTATGAGCCTGCCCTCCGGGGCGCCCACCAGCGGTAGCCTGAGGCTGATGAGGAAGTCCAGGGGGTCGGTTATGAGCGAGGACGGCTCCCTGCCCCCGGCCTTTGGCCGGGGGCGCCTGGAGGCGGCCTCTATGGACGTCTGGTAGTCCTTGGTTATGCCCTCGGCCTGCTTCTGGCCGATGAGCCCCATGGAGAGCAGAATGTTCAGGAGGTACTCCAGGGTGAACTTGCCTGAGGGGGACTGGGTCATCTGGCTGCCTTTCCCGGGGGCGTCGCCCCCGATATGTTCCCCCGGCCCTTCCTGGCTTGGGCCTGGGCGGCAGGAAAAAGTATACACAGTAGCTTGGGCATTCTCAAACCGCGAAGGCTTTGTCAAGCCGCGGCCTTAAAAGTGCGGCGTCAAGGCATTTCGCCACATGGCGTTTTTTTAAAAATGTTTTGAATGGTGTAAAATGGTTCCAAATATGTACTTTAGGTCTTAATTTTTATATGCTATAGTATTTTTTGCGGCTAATTTGGGCGGTCCAAAAAGCCAACCAAAAGGCCGCATAAGGGCCGCCTTGGGCATTATAT
>JAITKK010000190.1 GCA_031278475.1 Deltaproteobacteria bacterium | reverse complement strand
TGCCTCAAGCGCATAAGGAGGGTCCGTGACTTCCGCTTGGCGAGCAAGAACCCTGCCACCAGAAAACTCGCGGAGTTCCCTCTCTCCTTCCATAACATGAGGCTCCCGGATTCGGCCTATCTCGCGATACCCGAGGTGTCATCCGAGCGGAGGGCCTACATTCCCATTGCCTTCCTTCCGCCCAAGGTAATGGCCAGCAACCTCCTGAAGGTGGTGGAAGGCGCAACACTGTATCATTTCGGGGTGCTGACCTCGAACGTCCACATGGCCTGGGTCAGGGCCGTTTGCGGAAGGCTCAAGAGCGACTACCGTTATTCCGCGGTCATTGTCTACAACAACTTCCCTTGGCCAAAGGCAACGGAAGCCCAAAAATCCGCAATCGAGCGGACAGCCAACGCCATACTGGACGCTCGCTCGAAGTACAAGGGAGAGACCTTTTCCGCCCTCTACGACCCGCTCACCATGCCCGAGGGGCTACAAAGGGCGCACCGTGACAATGACCATGCCGTGATGCGCCTCTACGGTTTGCCCGCAAAGGACATTGAAGAGAGCCGGATTGTCGCATCCCTTATGTCTGGATATCTCGCCCTTTCCTAGGAGCCCACTGGCATTTGCCCATTCACCCTGTCAAGGGCAAAGACATCCCTTTATGCGGTTATATGCCCTCCTGCTTTGTTGGGGCTTTGTTGCTGACTGTTGCAATTCATTCCAGTTTATTGTAGTATATTGTGGTTTATGGTAGTTTATTATTGTTAGCGAAAACCTTGAATGCCCAGGAACAGGCAAATAAACTTGCCAAAGATAATCCCGTTTTTCACTCCCAACTAAATTCCCCAATGATTGGATTGGCGCGCAAAAACGATTTTGATAGCCGCCCGCACTTGGCTATCCCGGAAAATAATACCCCATCGTATACGCTATAACGCCATTTTTTGGATATCATGACTTATTTTGAATCAAAGCAAGGACTTCTGTGATTCATACCTCAAAATATCTTGTATGACAAGGGGGTTAACATGAAGAGATAAGGTTGATAAAAGTTCGGGTGATCGCTTTGGCTTTGTTTCATACTAAGCCCGTTGCGGGCTTCTTAGGGATGATCCGTCATGTCAACCATAATAATAAAGGATCTTGGCTTCAACTATCCGGGCGGGGATCCTCTTTTCTCTTCAGTATCCTTGAATATCGACACCTCTTGGAACCTGGGGGTCGTCGGCCGTAACGGCAGTGGCAAGACAACCTTGCTTCGTCTTCTGGAAGGGTCATTGGAACATAAGGGCACTATTACGGTACCCTTCCCTTTGCAATATTTCCCTCCCGAAATAACAGACGATGGGCTAAACGCCTTGGAGCTCACCATGGCGCTAAGGCCTGGCAAAGAGCCTGACGAGTGGAAACTCAAACGCGAGGCAGGCTTTTTAAAACTTTCCGAAAATAGCCTAAAAAGGCCCATCGGGGACCTTTCTGGCGGGGAGAGGGTAAAAGCGCTCTTGTCCATCCTCTTTTCCGAAGACGAGGCCTTTCCCCTCATAGACGAACCCGTCCGCAACCTGGACAGGGACGGAAGGATAGTAGTTGCCAGGTACCTCTCCCTTAAAAAGGGCTTCATCCTTGTCTCCCACGACAGGGAGCTTTTGGACGGGGCGGTCGATCACATCATCGCCCTGAACCCGGAGGGGCCGGAGCTAAGCCGCGGCAATTTCAGCGTATGGTGGGAAAATAGGCAAAGGGAGGAAAAAAGGCGGGAACTTGACAACCTTAAGCTCAAAAAAGACATAAAAAGGCTCGAGGAGGCCGCGCAAAAAAGCTCGGACTGGGCCAAATCGGCGGAAAAAGGAAAGTTCGGCAAGGGTCCCGTGGACAGAGGCTATATTGGCCACAAAGCCTCCAAGATGCAGAAAAAAAGCAAAAACATCACAAGAAGAAGAGAAAAAGCGGTTGAGGAAAGAGCTACGATCGTAAAGAGCGAAAAGAAAACCTCCGAGCTTATCCTAAAACCGTTACCCTTCGAAGGGGGCGTGATCGCAAGGGCAACGGGGCTTAGCGCAGGCTACGATGGGAAATCGGTCTTGACGGACCTCTCCTTTACGATAAACCTAGGGGACAGATTGGCCCTCAAGGGGCCCAACGGCTCGGGAAAGTCGCTTTTTATCAAGCTTCTTATTGGCGAGGGAAGGATTAACAAGGGGGAATTAAGAATCTCGCCGAGGGCCAAAATCTCCTACGTCCCGCAAAATCCCGATGCGGGTAGCGTAAAGCTAAGGGAGATGGCAATCGAAAGGGGCCTTGACGAGGGACGCTTCAAGAGTCTGTTGAGGCTTCTGGGCTTTGCGAGAGAGGAGCTTAACTCCGACTTGGCCTCATTAAGCCTAGGCCAAAGGAAAAAGGCGTACCTCGCCGCAAGCATTTTGACGGAGGCGCACCTTTACCTTTGGGATGAGCCCCTCTCCAACGTGGATGTCATAAGCAGGATGGAAATAGAAAATCTTCTTGCGAGGTCTAAAATCACCCTCGTTGTCTGCGAGCATGATTATGCCTTTCTGGAAAAGGTCACCACATCTTCCATTACCCTTGTGGGCTAAACCGGGTCACGGCCTGGGCGGAAATAATCAGGGGAAAGCCGCGGTTTCAAATGACAGGGGCCGGAAGCGGAGGATTTGAAGGCATGGCTGTTTGAACCGCTGCGATAGACACGGTAATATCCGAAAGCTGGATGCTTATACGCTCCCTTTATGGTTAAGGCCTATGTTGGCAGCCGCCTCGCGAAAGGGCGTACGCGCCCGGCTGGGAAGTACGTACGCTAAGATTTGGCAATCTGGCACCCGCAAAAGCAAGCCCTCGACAAGCTTTTATTATATTTATTTCTTTTATTCTAATTTATACTTATTTTATATATTATTATCAATATCATTGTCAATAAAGAAATCCGCACTTACCCTGCCCCCGGCCCGCCATTCGCGACATTTATTCTTTTGCCCGACACGCCAAAATGTGGTATATTAGCCCATTGCCTTAGGCGAGATGCAGAACGAGAGCCAATAGACGGGAGCCCGGCGGGCCCTTGTTGGCCATCCCCGCCTGGCTGCCCCAAAATCCTTAACTTCCAGAGGGACCATCATGCTTAAAGCCATGGCGAACATAAAAGAGCTGCAAAAGGACCTCACCCACATCACGTCCATCGCCGGCAAGTTCACTTCCATGCCGATTCTGTCCAACGTGCTGATCGAGGCCTCGGGGGGTCTGCTCACCTTGACGGCCTCCGACCTGGAGGTGACCTTCCAGTGCTCCATAGAGGCCGACGTCCTGGAGGAGGGGGCCATAACGGTCCCGGCCAAGCCCTTCGCCGACATAATAGGTTCCCTCAAGGGGGCCACCCTCACCCTGGAGGAACGGGAGAACCTGGTGCTCAGGGTCAAGACCGACTACTATCACTCCGACCTGCTTGGCATCTCCCCCACCGAGTTCCCCAAGACCATGGACACCGGGGCGGTCACCTTCACCGAGTTCCCCGGGGCGGCCCTGGTGGACTCCATAAACAAGACGATTTACTCGGTTGCCGGGGGCAACACCAACTACAACCTGGCCGGCATCTTCTGGGTCAAGGAACAGGTCGGCGACCACGAGGCCCTGAAGCTGGTGTCCACGGACAACAGCCGCCTGAACATCGCGACCCTTGCCGAGGAAAACCTTGGGGGCCTGCTCCTGGACGAGGGCGTGCTGGTCTCCCGCAAGGGCCTTTCCGAGCTCAAGTCCCTGGCCGAGGACTCCCTTGCGGTCTCCCTGGGCGTCGACGCCAAAAACCTGGTGGCCAGGACCGGCAACACCCTGCTTGTGATGCGGCTCCTCAACGGCAAGTTCCCCAACTACCACGTCCTGATCCCGGACGAGGCGGGGCACCCCATAGTCGTGAAGCGGGAGGACTTCAGCGACTCCCTCAAGAGGGTCAGCAAGATCTTCGACGACAAGGTCCGGGTGGTCTACCTCCGCATAGGCGAGGACTCCCTCACGTTGTCCGGCAAGAACTCCAAGGTGGGCGAGTCCGAGGAGAGCCTGACCGTGAGCCACAGCGGCCCGGAGCTTAGCTTCGGCTTCGACCCCAGGCACCTCCTGGACGCCATCTCCACCATGAAGAGCAAGGAACTGAGGATAAACATAATAGACAACAAGCGCCCGGCGGTGCTCTCGGGCGACCAGGATCCGGGCTATCTCGGCATCCTCACCATCATGGCCCCGGCCGAGGAAGAGTGAGCGGAAAGGCCCTCATGACCCATGGCGCCGCAAGCCGCGCCAAGGACATTCCCTTTGATAACCAGGAGGGGCCCCGCCCGTAGGGCGGGGCCCCATCCTTTGCCGCCCCGGGGGGCGCTGGAAAGGAAGACGGTCCCCACAAGATGACAGAGCCAAGATCCAAGGGCGATTACCAAGCCAACAACATCCAGGTGCTGGAAGGCCTGGAGGCCGTGCGCAAGCGGCCAGCCATGTACATAGGGAGCGTCTCCGCGAGCGGGCTCCACCACCTGGTCTACGAGGTGGTGGACAACTCCATAGACGAGGCCCTGGCCGGCTACTGCGACAGGGTGGAGGTGACCATCACCCAGGCCGGGACCGTCCGGGTCAAGGACAACGGCCGCGGCATACCCGTGGACATCCACCCGACCGAGAAGGTCCCGGGCGTGCAGGTGGTCATGACCAAGCTCCATGCGGGCGGCAAGTTCGACAAGAAGACCTACAAGGTCTCAGGCGGGCTCCACGGCGTCGGGGTCTCCGCGGTGAACGCCTTGTCCGAGTGGCTGGAGGTGGAGGTCAAGCGGGACGGCAAGCGCTACCGCCAGCGCTACGAGAGGGGCGTGCCCGTCACCCCCCTCCAGGAGATAGGCGAGGTCCGCAAGAGCGGCACCATGGTCCATTTCAAGCCGGACGCGACCATATTCGAGACCACCGAGTTCAGCTTCGAGATCCTGGTCAAGCGCCTCAGGGAGCTGGCCTTCCTCAACAAGGGCCTGTACATAAGCCTGACGGACGAGCGCAGCTCCGAGTTCGTGGAGTTCCTCTACAAGGGCGGGCTCATGGAGTTCGTGGGCTACCTCAACCGCCAGAAGACCACCCTCCACGACAAGCCGATATACCTGGAGGGCGTCGCGGGCGACGTGATGGTGGAGGCCGCGCTGCAGTACAACGAGGGCTACTCCGACCAGGTGCTGTCCTTCGTCAACAACATAAACACGGTCGAGGGCGGCACCCACCTCTCCGGCTTCAAGACGGCCCTCACCAGGGCCGTCAACCAGTACCTCTCCTCCGACAAGGTGCCCAAGAACCTCAAGGTCCAGGCCCTGGAGGGCGACGACGTGCGGGAGGGCTTGGCGGCCGTCATCTCCGTGAAGGTGCCCGAGCCCCAGTTCGAGGGGCAGACCAAGGCCAAGCTGGGGAACGCCGTGGTCAAGGGCCTGGTCGACACCTTGGTCTACGAAAGGCTCTCCACCTACTTCGAGGAGAACCCCTCGGTCGCGAAGAAGATCATGAACAAGGTGGTGGACGCCGCGAGGGCCAGGGAGGCGGCCCGCAAGGCCAAGGAGATGGTCCAGAAGAAGGGTGCCCTGTCCGGGCACTCCCTAAGCGGCAAGCTGGCCGACTGCCAGTCCAAGGACCCCACCATCTGCGAGCTCTACCTTGTCGAGGGCGAGTCGGCCGGCGGCTCGGCCAAGCAGGGCCGCGACCGGAAGTTCCAGGCCATCCTCCCCCTGCGGGGGAAGATCCTGAACGTGGAGAGATCCCGCTTCGACCGCATAGTGGGCTCCCAGGAGATAAGGAACATAATAACGGCCCTTGGCACGGGCATAGGCCCGGTCGGGGCCTCCGGCGTCAACATGGAGAACCTCCGCTACCACAAGGTGGTCATCATGACCGACGCGGACGTCGACGGGGCCCACATCCGCACCCTGCTCCTTACCTTCTTCTACCGGCAGATGCCGGAGCTGATAGAGCGGGGGCACCTCTACATAGCCCAGCCGCCCCTCTACGGCGTGAGATCCGGCAAAAAGGAGATCTACATAAAGGACGAGGGCTCCCTGCAGTCCCTCACCATGAACCGCTACCTGGACGGCAGGGCCCTCATGGGCCAGGAGGACGGCAAGGAGCTGAGGGAGCAGGGCTTCAAGGACTACCTGAAGCAGCTCATATCCCTCAACAAGTTCAAGGAACGCCAGTACAGAAAGGGCTTCCCCAGCAAGCTCTGGGCCTTGGTGGAGGAGGCCTACGCCAAGGGCGGGGAATTCTTCCACGACGAGGCCTGGGCCAAGGGCCTCGCGACGACGCTTGCCAGCCGGGGCCTCGACGTGAGCGGGCCGTTCCAGCCCGAGGCCCCGGCAGATCCCGGAATGGACGACGACCAGGAGAACGGCGGCCCAGAGGAGGACTCCGCGCCGGAGGGCCTCAGGCTGCTCCTGACCTCGGTCCACGACCAGAGAAAGAAGCTGGTCCTGAACCAGGACTTCCTGAACGGGGAGCTCTTCCAGAAGTACCTGAAGCTCAGGTCCAAGACCCAGGACGCCCCCAAGCCGCCCTTCGTGGTGACCAACAAGGAGCACCGCTACGAGCTCCAGAACGAAGAGGAGCTCCTGGACGACATGGTGGCCTCCGGCCAAAAGGGCCTCAAGGTGCAACGCTACAAAGGCCTGGGCGAGATGAACGCCTCGCAGCTCTGGGACACCACCATGGACCCCGCGAAGAGGACCTTCCTGAGGGTCAGGGTTTCGGACGCGATGGACGCGGACGACATCTTCACCGTGCTCATGGGCGAGAAGGTGGAGCCGCGCCGCGACTTCATCCAGGACAACGCGCTTAACGTGCGCGAGCTCGATATCTAGAAGGCGGCCCAGGCGCGGACAGGCCTATCGGCCGGGCATCCTCCCACCACCCATGGGGCCCAGGGCATCATCGGGGCGGGGGCCCGGATGCCTTTGGCGCCCGTCAATCCGACGCCCCGGGGGACCCCCGGGGCGTTTTTTCAGCCCGCCGCCCTGGCCCCATTTCATATCACCCCCCATTTCCTCATTATCACCCCCCATTTTCCCTCCTAAGATGGCCGATTTTGGCGCTATCTACCCCGTTTTTCCTCCTATCCCCGGATCACCTATGAAATTACCCCCTCATTCCGTCCAATAACGCCTATTTCATTATAATACACGATAATACAAACTAAATATCGCTCGTTTTTCTGGGCTTCCCGGAAAGGCAATTTCTGCATTATCGGCCTATAGTGGCAATTATGAAAGTGCTTAAATGACGATTTTAGGAACCGGGAAAGCCTTGCCTAAGAAACAACTGAAGCCTAATCTCACACACTAAACAAAGTACCCACCCAAAAATTTTTAATGCGCGCCATTGCGCAACATTAATGCTGATCGAGAGATTAATGTCGCATTAATTTTTGGGTACTTTTAATTTTTATACACAATATATTGGTATTGAACATTCAACACAAAAAACTTACACTGTTAGGAAAAAATATGCCCAATAGCATATAAAAAACTTGTATTTTAAAATAATTAAGGGTATAACTACTTGAAAGTGTTTGCCTTTTTGGGTAGATTCATAGCAGATTTTTCAACTTTTAAAGTCCTTATTAGACTTACTGGTTAATACTTAGCATATACAAACTTTAGTTTGCCGCATCATCTGGTTCTTGATGACTTTATTGATCTTTGTTATGTAATAAGCGTAATTATAGCGCTTGATAATCCTTGTTAGTATTTTGGACATTTGTTCTGGTTTGCGCGGGCCTTCTGTTTTGGCGATACGTCTTTTTTGGACGTATGGTCAAAGGGCTTGCGGAAGATTTGGGAACCAAAGTCGCAGGATGCCGAAATATCCGGTTCCCATAAGTAACAAAACAGCCAAGACCTGAATCGCGGCTTTTTTGGTGACTCGCCTTTTTGCATGATCCTAATAAAAACGTTTTTGACACAAGCCCCGGCCTTTCCAAAAAAACACCTGCTTTCTCAAGGTGATAACCACAAATCCTGAAGGGATGCCGCGGCTTCGGCGCGGCATGACCGGATGCCAAAGGCATGGGGCGCGGATAACCTCCGCGCGAGTACGCGACGGACACGCGCCACAGCCCACTAAAGGGGCGCGCGGGGGCGAAAAAGGCCTTCCGGCCATCCAAGGATCCGAAGGGACCCGCCGTCCGGGCCTAAGCCCGGACGATAAAACATAATCCGCAAAGCACCAGCGGACAAAGAAAGAGGGAGCTATTATGAGAGACCTGCTCAAAACAAGACTCGGCCGGCGGGTAGCCATGCTCATGCTGGCCTTGAGCCTGGTCCTGGGCCTGAGCCCAAGGTTGGCGTTCGCCGGCTTCGCGCCCACCATGGGCCCGGGGGACCACGGGTACTCGGACCTGGACAGCATCCGGGCCCACCTTGAGAACAAGAAGGTCCAGGAGACGCTTCGCAACCTGGGCTTCAGCCAGGAGGAAATCAACGACCGCCTGTCCCAGCTCAGCCAGGAAGAGATCAGCCAGCTCGCCGGCGAGCTTGACAAGACCCTCGCGCCCGGCGGCAGCGCCGCGGGCATAGTCATCGGCGTGGTGGTCGTGGTGCTCGTTGCCTTGGGCATCCTGAGCCTGGTGGGCAAGAGGGTGGTGGTCTCGGAATAACGCCGTGCGACCGAGCGAGCCCCGCCAGGGCGCCCGGGAGGGCGCCAGGGGGAGGGCTATGCCCTCCGCAAGACTTGCGCCCCCGGGGTTTACGCCCCGGGGGCCTTTTTTTTGGCCATGCGCCCCCCAAGGGGGCCCGGGCAGGGCCGGGCAAAGGCCAAGGGGGGCCAAGCCGGGCTTACCGAAAATTTGGCTATACATCAAAGGCAAATTGCACTATATAGTATCTACTTTTGCATAATGTGGCGCCAAGGGCGCCCCGGCAAAACCCCCAAGAACCAAGCACCATGGCAGCAAGCAAACACCCACTACCCAAAGAGCTCCCGGCCGACCCAAGCAAGCTGGACTACCTCCTTGTCCAGGGCGGCCCCCTGGAAGAAGCCTGGGAAGGCTTCGAGGCCAGGGACTCCCAGCAGGTGATGTTCCGGGAGGCCACCAGGACCTTCAAGCACGGGGGGACCACGGTCATAGAGGCGGGCACGGGGACGGGGAAGACCCTCGCCTACCTGCTCCCGGCGCTCATATCCGGGAAGAAGACCTTCGTGTCCACCGCGCTCAAGAACCTCCAGGTGCAGATCCTCACCAAGGACCTGCGCTTCATAAGGGAACACTTCGAGAGGGACTTCAAGGCCTCCGTCCTGAAGGGCAGGCAGAACTACGTCTGCCTGAGGCTCCTGGACTCCATAGGGATGAGGGTCAGGAAGCCGAAGGAAAGGGAGACTTACGCCTTCATCAGGGAATGGGCCGAGGAGACGGAGACCGGCGAGGTGGACGATCTCTACGAATTGGGCCTCGTGGACAAGGAACCC
Source organism: Deltaproteobacteria bacterium (assembly GCA_031278475.1). Classification (GTDB taxonomy): domain Bacteria; phylum Desulfobacterota; class Desulfarculia; order Adiutricales; family Adiutricaceae; genus JAISMF01. Next base: position 33,576 of record JAITKK010000190.1, on the reverse strand, counting down.
CCCTTCGACAGGATATCCTCCTCTTCCGAGAACTGCCTTGGCCAGACCTGCCGCAACCACGACCGCTGCTTCGTGACGAGGATCAGGAAAAAGGCATGCGAGTCGGACATTGTGCTCATAAACCACCACCTGTTCATGGCGGATCTCGCCATGAAAGGCAGGGGCGCGGTGGGCTTCCTGCCGCCATGGGAGGCGGCGATAATTGACGAGGCCCACATGCTCGAGAACATCGCGAGCGACTATTTCTCCTACAAGTCCGCGACGGACAACCTCCAAAACACCGGGAAATCCCTGGAGCAGGCCATCGCCTGGGAGCTTGGGAAGGAGGGCGGGGCGCCCAGGGGCTACGAGTCGACCCTAAACGACCTTAGGGAGCTTTCGGAATCCATCGAGGATGACATAAACTTCATCTCCAACACCTTCCACGACCCAATGGAGGAAAGCCTACTGTGGCCCAAGCTCCCCGAGGCGCAGTGGGAGAGGAAGCACAGGGAGCTCAAACTCCTTCTCATAGGCCTTAAGGACAAGCTCTCGGAAATAATAGACAAGCTTGACGTCATAAAGGACAACAACGACGACTTCAAGTTGATACTCTCCGACTTGCTCAACCACTTCGAGGCACTGAAATTCATCACCAACCACGACGACGAGGACTACGTCTACCAGGTGAAGAGCGACAAGACGTCTGTCGAGCTTGCGGCCGTGCCCATTGACATATCGCCATTCCTCTACAAGCACCTTTTCGGGTGCGAGCAGTCCATACTCCTGTGCTCCGCGACACTTAGCTGTGACGGGAAGCTGGATTATTTCCTGAGGAAGACCGGGATAAAGCCCAACCCGCATAACAAGGTGCTCAAATCCCCGTTCGACTACGAGAAAAACGTCACGTTCTATGTGCCTCTTGATCGAGAACTCGATGGGCAACCAAAGGAGGATGAGGAGCGCGTGAAGGAATACGACGATGCCATCGCGGAAAGAATCGCGCAACTGCTTAAAATCACAGAAGGCAGGGCCTTGGTTCTCTTCACCTCCTTCAGGCAGCTAAACAATGTAAGGCACAGGCTGCAGTCGGCAGGCAATTTGGGTTACAGGCTGCTGTGGCAGGACAGGAACACCAGCAAAAGCGCGCTCCTCGATATTTTCAAGAGGGACACGAACTCGGTGTTGCTTGGGACGCAAAGCTTTTGGCAGGGGGTGGACATCCCCGGCGAGAGCCTCTCCGCGGTGATAATAGACAAGATACCCTTCCCACGCCCGAACACGCCGCTGGTGCAGGCAAAGATCGAGCTCATCGAAAAGAACAACGGCAACGGGTTTAATGACTATTTCATGCCCGAGGCATCCTTGAGCCTCAAACAGGGCCTCGGCCGCCTAATCCGCAACAAGAGCGACTGGGGCCTCCTGGCGATTCTCGACTCGAGGCTGCACCATACGTCATACGGCCCTTCAATCCTAACAAACGTTGGATTCCCGGCCAAGATCCTCACCTGCAGGATTACCGATATCGAAAGGTTCTTCAACGAGAAAAACGCCAACGGCTGACAGAACCAAGGGGGACCATTTTCCCAGGACGCAATACATGCCACGCGCGGGGCTGGCCAATGCAAACAAGCCTCGCAGGCTTAACCGGGCGGCAATTTATAGGTGGGGGATTTAACTAAAGATGCCCGGCTTTGAGAAATCGGGCAAATAATAGGTCGCGGCCGACAGATCCTGGATATAGGTGTGGAACAGCCCCAGTGCGAGGGCGCGATCGACTGCCTCATCGTATTCCCGGACGCTCAATGGGCGGCCGAGGCCAGGGTAGTTGGCGAAGCTCTGCGAGTAGCCAAGCTCCACCTTGTTCCTGGGGAAATACTGGGCCATGAGGGCCAGGTATGTGTCGGGGCCGAGCTTGTCGTGGATCCATGCGAGCACCCGGTCGGTCCTTGCCAGGTTGTCCGGGAGCACAAGATGGCGCACGAGGAGCCCCCTCGTTGCCAAGCCTTTGTCGTCCAAAGTCAGGTGCCCCACCTGCCGCAGCATCCTTTCGATGGCCTTCATGTTCTTCTCGGGGTAGTCCGGGACCCCGAGGAAATCCTGGGAGCGCGAGTCGTATTCCTCCGGGTACTTGCCGCCTTGGTTTCCGAGCTTCGCGTCCGGGAGATAGACGTCCACCAGCCCGTCCATGAGGTCTATCGCGTCGTCCGAGTCGTAGCCGCCGGTGTTGTAGACCACGGGAAGGTCAAGCCCCATGTTTTTGGCCCTGTATATGGCCTGGGCCAGCTGGAACGCGTATTGGGTGGGGGACACAAGGTTTATGTTGTAGGCGCCCATCCTCTTGAGCTCGAACATCAAGGCGACCAAGGTGTCCACCGTCACCTCCTGGCCGGCCCCGGGCGTCTGGGAGATGTCGCTGTTCTGGCAGAAGACGCAGGCAAGGTTGCAGCGGGTGAAGAATATGGCGCCCGAGCCCCCAGGGGGCTTTCCGGAAAGGGGCGGCTCCTCCCCGTGGTGGATGACCGCCTGGCTCAGGCCGACCGTGGCCTGATCCACCGCCCCGCAGAACCCCCCCTTGGGATTGGGGCAGTTACGCCTGACCTCGCAGTGCCTTCCGCATAGGTTGCATGTGCTGGTGTCCATCATCTTTGGGCCGAGTCACCCTCCCTTGGAGCCCCATTGCGGCCGTTAACCGCCGATAGCCGCCTCTTGTTTTAGGCCCGCATGGGAGTTCACTTTCATTATAGGCATAAAATCATTTTAAAACAAGCTTGTTCTTTAATATCGCAAAAACGCCGTTTTAAAAAAAAGCCTTGATTTACGGGGCCGACACGCTTGGATCCCATTTTGACCCAAGGGCCGCAAGGCTTGACAATCCGCGTTTTTGGGATTTGCCCCATGTCCCCCATGTCCCCCATGTCCCCCATTATTGCCCCGCATTTATATTTTCCTTTTTTGCGCGTTATTATGCTAAATGTTAGCCTTATGCGGCATCGCACGAGGTGTGTCAAAACATTGTTTATAAGTACTCGGCCAACATTTTCCCTAACCGCTTATCCTTGGGTCGGCATATTGGTTTTGAGACATGCCTTTGCGGCTCACTCAAAAAAATTTTACAAAACAAAACGATCCAGGCCTTGGTTTTTTGCGCGGTTGATTCGCGGATGGCAATTCGATCGCTTCAATTTAGGTCAATCCTAGCGGGCTTTCCACAGATACAAATATATATTATAAAGCAAAATATATCATTTTAACAATTTTATATACCGTACTTTCTTATATTTTGGTAATATAATCCTAAATAAACCATAATTACCTCACTCAAAATTGCAAAATCGGCGAAAAACCTGGCTTTTGCGCTTTTTCGGCCCTTTGGGCCTTTTCCATCCATTGACAAAACAATAACATTGCCACTATATATACATAATTAGATGCCGACTATTTAAAGAATCAGAAGCGCGCCAAGGAAAGCCCCCCGATGTTTGCCGGACATTCGCCCAGTTAACGGGCATTACGCCCCCGCGGGTCCCTGGCAGGTGCTGGATTATGCTATATATTGTATTATGATTAGAATTATAATGGATTTATGGTAGGATATTCCTTGAATATTCGATTTCGGGGCATATGGGGCGGGTAGATAATCAAGGGATTACGTAAAAAGAACGGGCATAGGCCAAAAAAGGCTTGACCTTAAGCCAAAAAATAGGCACAATTAGCCGTTGCCAAAATGGCTCCCCGCTTGGCACTCATGGAAAATGCCCAATCCCAATCAGTTGCAATCCTAAGACCCAAAATCCTGCCTCTTGACAATACGGGCCCTTGCGTATATTTTTCCCCTGCGGCCCTTGCTTGGGGTATGTAGGGTTTTTTTTTGCATACGACGGGGCTTTTTTTGCCTGCGATTTCCATGGGCCGCAAGCGCCGCGCGCTTTTTAAAATGACACATTAAGGCATCCCAAGTTTTTTGGCCTTTTATACATTCCGTTTGCCGCTTTGCTTTTGAGGCATGAATAATTTTAATTTTTTTTCATGGCAATAAATCCATAAGTGTTTATGTTTTAATTAACTGCAATGACATCACTTATTCCAACAAGATAATAAATTTCACCTAATATCAAAATGCGGCCGAAAGCCTTATGCCGCGAACATTTCCCACAACTAAACCACGCGCCTTTCGCGAAACACCCAAGGCTTGCGTGAATGGCCCCTTAAGGGTGCCTTAACTTTTGGATCGAATCCAATTTGATCAAGCAAGGAAGGATTTTTCGATATGACCAAAGCTGAATTGGTAGCCAAGATCGCAGAGGAAGCCCACATCAACCAAGCCCAAGCCGGCAAGGCCCTGCAGAGTTTCATCGCAACCGTGTCCGAGGAAGTCAGGGGATCCGGCTCTATCACGATCGCAGGCCTTGGGACCTTTGCCGTCTCCAAGAGGCAGGCCCGCAGCGGGATCAACCCGAGGACCAAGGAGCCCATCAAGATACCGGCATCCAACACCGTTCGCTTTAAGTGCGCCAAGGCCCTCAAGGATCTTCTGAACAGCTGACGGACGGCATCCTCCCCCCTCGCCTCCCCCGATGGCACGCGCAAAGGCCGGGGCTTCCGCTACTTCAGGCTTTGTGCTATGATGCAAGCGACCCGGCGGATGGGCATCCCGCCATCGGCCCCCCGAGGGGCACGAACCGCAAACCCACCAACACCCTCCGACCCCCCATGGCCCCGCCCCCCATGGCCCCGGCCCCCAAGGCCCGGCAGGTTTTGAGAGGGCCGAAGAAGGATTCAAATGGCCAGAGTCACCATAGACGACTGCCTCAAGAACGTCGACAACAGGTTTTCCCTCATCCACTTGGCCGCCGAGCGGGCGAGGCAACTAAAGGAAGGGGCCAAACCCCTTGTCGCAAGGAAGAACAAGGACATCGTGCTGGCTCTGCGCGAAATCGCCGAAGGGCTGATCTCCTACGACAACATCAAGAAATTCGAGCCGGCGAGCCACCCGGACGATCTGGAGGTGACCTACAGCACCCCAGAGGGCTACACCCCCTCCGCGGAAGACTAGCCCTCCCTTGTAGGGAACAGACTTTGAGGCGGGCGGGCCCCAACGGGGGCCCGCCCGCCTTTTTACCTCGGCGACCCGATTACGGATTGCCAAGGCCCCTTGGCCCCCAACGCGTCCCATGGCAAAAGAAGGCCCCCCCCGCCTTTCCCATCCCCCATCCCGAAAACTCCCACCGGCTTTAACGAAAACCTTACAATGACAGGCAAAAGGTGGTAGACTTAGGGCTGTTTTGGCCTGCGGCCGCCCGTTCGGGCCCCGTCCGCACCGACCCTATCCCCCCACATCCAAGGTGACCCATGTTCGGTCGTTTCAGCGTCTGGGAAATCGTAGTCGTTGTCATACTCATAATCATCATATTCGGCGGGCGCAAGCTGCCCGAGCTGGGGCGCAGCCTGGGCAGGGGCATCACCAACTTCAGGAACGCCCTTAAGAACCCCAAGGAGGGGACGGAGGCGGAAGAGGATGCCAAGGACCGGAAGGCCCAGGACGACACGGACGGCAAGGGCGCCTGATTCAAATTATCGAAAGAAGTGTTCGTAAATTGTCCAAAATTTTCGCATGTATAATTTTTATAGGCTTATTATAGGCCTAGTATATATCTAATATAGCTAAAATTGATACATAATCTAAATTTCAGCATTAAATTACAACAACAATTTAAACAACGGTTTAACCGATTCCCCGTTTCCTCACTCCGCATCGCTTCGGTTCCGGGTTGAAAGGCGGGTAAAACCGCCCCAAAGCCCCAAAACAAGGATTGCCCAGAACAACGGGCATCCCTTGGCCGCCGGCCCCAAGGGCCCGGCGCCCCGCTAAGTCCCCGAAAACCCGCAGCATGCCGTATACCCGACCCGCTTGGGGCTAGACCGCAAGAGGCCGTCATACGCCCTTGGGTCCCTGCCCGGCCCTGCGTTCGCGGATACCCAAAACCCCAAATCAGACATGCCCTCAGGGCCCCCGGCGGGGCCAGGGGCCTGATAAGGCGGGCGGGCCAAGGCTTGCCCCCGATTATGAAGAGAGAACCCACATGCCCTCGATAATGGTCCAAGGATGCACATCGGATTCAGGGAAAAGCACCATAGCCACCGGCATATGCCGCTGGCTTTTGCGCAAGGGCTACTCCGTGGCCCCGTTCAAGCCCCAGAACATGGCGCTCAACAGCGCGGTCACCGTCGACAGCGGCGAGATCGGCAGGGCCCAGGCCGTGCAGGCCCAGGCCGCGGGGCTAAAGCCGGTAAGCGACATGAACCCGGTGCTCCTTAAGCCCAACTCCGAGACCGGGTCCCAGGTGATAATCCAGGGAAGGGCGCTCACCGACATGGAGGCCAAGGCCTACCACGGCTACAAGCCCACCGCCCTCAAGTACGTGATGGAGTCCTACCGGAGGCTCTCCTCCAAGTACGACTACATGGTGATTGAAGGTGCCGGGTCCCCGGCCGAGATAAACCTGCGGGAGGGCGACATCGCCAACATGGGATTCGCCGAGGAGATAGACGCCCCCGTCATCCTGGTGGCCGACATAGACCGGGGCGGGGTCTTCGCGCACCTGGCCGGCACCTGCATGGTCCTCAGCCAGAGCGAGCAGAACCGCATCAAGGGATTCATCATCAACAAGTTCAGGGGCGACCCGGACATACTCACGCCCGGGCTCGACTGGCTGGAGAACTACACGGGCAAGCCGGTGCTCGGGGTGCTGCCATACATCGTGGGGTTCCACCTGGAGGCGGAGGACGCCATAGACCGCCGCCAGGGCGAGAAATCCATAAACTCACTTAAGATCGTGATACCCGTTACCCCCAGGATCAGCAACCACACGGACTTCGACCCCCTGCGCATGCACCCGCAGGCGGATGTCACCTTCGTGCGCAAGGGCGAGGCGGTCCCGGAGGCGGACCTCGTAATACTCGCGGGCTCGAAGAGCGTGCGCACGGACCTGAAATTCCTCCTGGACGAGGGCTGGGACGAAAGGCTCAAGACCCACCTCCGCTACGGCGGCAAGGTCATGGGCATCTGCGGCGGCTACCAGATGCTGGGGAAGGTCGTCCACGACCCGCTCGGCTACGAGTCCAAGCCGGGCTCCAGCCCCGCCCTGGGGCTCCTGGACCTGGAGACGACCCTCGAGCCGGAAAAGCAGCTTCTGAACGTGGAAGCGACCCTGACACTCGATAACGCCCCGGTCAAGGGCTACGAGATCCACGCGGGCGTGACCAACGGCGACGGGCTCAAGAGGCCCTTCTTGGAAAAGGCCGGGGGCGAGAGGGACGGTGCGATCTCAGAGGACAACCAGGTGGCCGGTTCCTACCTCCACGGGGTCTTCGAGAGCCAGGAGGGGTTGGCCGCCATCCTGCGCTGGGCGGGGCTCAAGGACGTGGATCCCGTTGACTACTGGAAGCTGAGGGAAGAGGACATCGACGCCCTGGCCGACATGATCGAGACCCGCCTGGACTCCAAGAGGCTCTTGTCCATCATCCAGGCGGGCAACACCCAGGACGACACCCGGGACACCCCGCTCGCGAGGCTCGCGACGGCCGCAAGGAGCCTGTGAGCCGGGAGGCCCCCTTCCATGGCTGAGGACGGGCCCTTCCTGGCCAAGGCCCTGGCCCTGCTGCGGGAAGGCCCGGACCCCGGGGCCGCCCGCTGGCTATCCTCCCGGTCCCGGCAGGGGCGCAAGGTAAGCCAGGCGGCTTCCGAGGACGGCGGGATCGTCCTCATCGTGGACGGAATCTCCCAGGACTCCCGCAGGCAACCCGAGAAGGACGCCCTGGCCCTCCTCTCCGGGCTCCCTGGGCGCATGGGCCGCGCCTTTCTCTACGGGCTGGGAAGCCCGGCCCTCTGCAAGGCCCTGCTTGAAAGGACAAATGAGCTGTTCGCCCTGGAACCCTCCCCGGAGGTCGCCAGGGCCTTTTTTTCGTCCGTTGACCTAAGCGGTCCCCTTGCCGACGGGAGCCTCAGGCTGTTCACGCCCTGGGGGCTCCAAAAACCCCTTGGGCTTCCCTCCCGGCCCGAGCTTGTCGCCCACAGGGGCACGCTGCGCCGCGACCCATGGATGTACGAGGCCCTAAAGGCCAGGCTCGCCGAATGCGGCCGGGGGCCCAAGGGCCGCCCGGGCCCATCGGGCCCGGGGATCCTGATAGTCCCGCCCTTGTCCGGGGGGCCAGCCTCCATGGGGGGCTTCCTGGAAAAGGCCGCCCTGGGACTGGGGCTCAGGGCCAGGCTCCTATCCTGGCCCGCCGCCCTTCCGCTGAGGGAGGCCGCCCTCCGGGGGGCCGGCGGCCCCCCGGAGGGCCTCACCGGGCTGTTCCGGGACTGCCTGGGCTTCCTCGCCAAGGAGGCCGCCGCCTTCTCGCCGGGTCTGGTCCTAGCCCTGGCCCAGGCCCCCCTGGACCCGCCGGGCGTCGCAAGGCTCAGGGACATGCTTCCCGATGCGATCCTGGCCTTCTGGTTCGTGGAGGACATGTCCGTCTTCCGCTACGCGGAAGGCCTTGTGCCGCTCTACGACCTCTTCCTGCACATCCAGGGGGACTTCCTGGCCCCAAGGCTTTGCGACCTTGGCGCCCTGGGCGCCCACTACCTCCCGCCCTGCGCGGACCCCGGCTTCTTCAGGCCCCGGGAGGTCCCGGAACGCTTCAGGGCCAGGCTGTCCTTCATGGGGGCAGGCTACCCCAACCGCCTCGGGATATTCGGGGAACTCGCCTCCCGCTGGGGGGGGTCCGGAAGGCCCGCGAGCGACTTCAAGGTATTCGGCTCGGGCTGGCAGGGGGCCTCGCCGGAGCTCGCTGGCCACCTCTTCGAGGGCGGGCGGAGGCTCACCCCGGAGGAGACGGCCCTGGTCTACGCAGGCCGGGGGGTGCAGCTGAACATCCACTCGGGGCGCGGCGAGGGCTACAACCCCGGCTCCTGGTTCGTGAACCCCCGCACCTTCGAGATAGCCGCGGCAGGGGGGTTCCAGATCGTGGACCGCAGGCCGCTGCTCCAAGGCCTGTTCGGCGAGGGGGAGCTTGCGGTCTCGGACAGCCCTGAAGGGCTGCCCGCCCTCATAGAGCGCTTCCTGGGGGATCCCGGGGAGGCCGGTGCGAGAGGGGCCAAGGCCAGGCAGAGGGTCTTGGAGGCCCACACCTATGAGCACCGGCTCGAAACCATACTGAGCCTTGCCTTCCCCAAGCGATGAGCTTGGGGGATGGGCGTGGGGTGGCAATTGCCTGATAGGAAGACAGGGCCGGAAATGGAAGCGATTATGGAACATGGCGCCTTGGGACGCAAGGGATGATAAGGCGGAACGCCGTTTTTGCCGAAAGGACGGACTTGGCAAAAAAAGACTTGACAATGCGGGACAATATTGTATACTAATTATTGTCGTATGGCGCGGGGTGGAGCAGCCTGGTAGCTCGTCGGGCTCATAACCCGAAGGACCTTGGTTCAAATCCAAGCCCCGCTACCAAACGATGCCCTATTTTATGTTGTAATGGGTTGCAAGGCCCCCAAAAAACTTTGGGGGCCTTGTTTTTTTTGTTTCAGGGCTTTCCGAACCTTTGCACCCTGTTTCCCGACTTTTCCGCGGATCAGGATATAAATAAGACATATTTCCTTGAAAGGAAGGAAAACAAGACATATGTGTCCGACCGGGGCCGCGACAGGGTTTTAAGGGCGGAAGGGGCGGCCACCGCGCATCCCGGCGGGCGGGGCCCCTGCCCGGTGGCCAACAGGAACGGGTCCAAGCACCGGATCCGAGGTGTCCCGCGCGACGCGCGACAGGGGCGTGCCCGTGCCGGCCGCAAACGACTACGCCCGCGAAAAGGAGCGCATCGCGCGGCCCAACGAGAGGCACGGGACACCCAAGGCGGAAAAGAGTCACGGCAGGGACGTGGCGAAGCTCGCGAAGGGGGATTCCGCCTACCACGCGCGCTTGGGGCATCCGGGCGATGATGAGGAGTCGGATTGCAGGTTCAATGTTTAATTGTCTTCTTTTTTCCAGCGCGCCATTCTGGCATTGGATACTTCGCTTATCTCATGAAGAGCTTTGCGCATGTCATCGGATAAGGGTATGTAATCGATGTATGCCCAGCGTCTGTGGATAGGGCGCATCCAGGCCCACCTGCCTGATTTTTTCAACTTGAGTATCTCTGGCGGATCGGGCAGCCAGCCGTTGCTCATTTGCGAGCCGAACCTTGTGTCGTTGCCGTCCTTGTTCAGGTATTTGCTTTCGTCGGGATCGGTGTAAATGGCATCCTCTGGATCGGGCGTCCACCTGTCTTTGTCATCGTACGGCATCATGAATCCTTTCGCCCCCTTGGGGTGGGTGGCAATGACCGATTATACCGCGGGCGGGCAGGGGCCGCCAAGATATTTGTTCCTGACCGGCCCGTCCGGGTACCGGCGCCGCTGGGCCATGACCCAGGGGGATCATGGGCTACACGGGGAAGTCCGGGTTAGGCGGGGCGTCCGCGTGCCCGGCGCGATATCCGGGCCCGACACGGGGCGGAAGGTAGCGGGCATGGCCGACTACGGGTTCCCGTGGCGGTTTCGGTCCGCATATACCCAGACACTGTCGGCGGCATCGGGGACGGCGACCCGCACGCGCCACGAGGGTGACGGTGCCGGGGCTCATCAGGGACCCGGCGTCTGGCGCGACGGGTGATTTCACCTACCACGCGCGGTTGGGGCGTCCGGGAGCGGGGAGGCGGTGGATTGCATGTTCGGCGTCTAGTCGTCCTTCCTTTCGGCGCACGGCTTGTCGTGTGTCTTCCTGGTCTTTTCCTCCAGCCGCCTGAGTTCCTCCCTGGCGTCGTCGGACGGCGGCCTGCAGTCGGCGTAGGCCCAGCGGCGGTGTATCGGGCGCATCCAGGCCCACCTGCCGGATTTCTTGAGCTCGATGATTTCCGGCGGGTTGGGCAGCCAGACCTCGCCAATCCGCGAGCCGAACCTTGTGTCGTTGCCATACTCGTCCAGGTATTTGCTTTCATCGGGATCGGTGTAAATGGCATCCTCCGGATCGGGCGTCCACTCGCCTTTGTCGTCGTACGGCATCATGAATCCTTTCGCCCCCTTGGGGTGGGTGGCAATGACCGATTGTACCACGGGCGGGCAGGGGCCGCCAAGATGTTTGTTCCTGACCGGCCCGTCCATACGGAAGGATGCGCGCGACGCGCGTTCACGGGGACGGCCTGCGGCTGCGGGGTGGCGACGGGCCACGGCCGACTACGGGTTCCCGTGGCAGCTGTCGGCCTGCATATGCCAAGACACTGTCACTAGCATCGTGGACGGCTGCTCGGTCTTCTGCAAGAACGGGCCAAGCACTTGAGGCTTAAGTGCTTTCGCGCCGATAGAAAAAGTTCGCCGCAACCAACAATTTTCCCTCTTTTCAAACCATGCCACACGCATTACCGATACAAGGGCCCCAAATAACCTTGTTTGCCCGGTCGCACGGTGGCACGACTGTCGCTTGTTTCCCCGCATCTTAAGATACATTCGCGATTCATCGCGGAAACCCTAGGGATGACAAGACACACATTATTGTTACCGGCAAGCCAAAATGCCCGGAAATTTACAATAACTTTTGTCCTCGCCTTCCAATATCGTGCCCTCTCTTTCTTCCCCTTTCGGAATAATAACCACGAAATACAATAGGGCAAAAAATACGATGTGTAAAAATTGTAGCTAGTTAGGGCTAAAATGAGATAATACCGGACAGAATTAATAGCTAAAAATGACAATTTGGCTTAGAGTTTCCCGGCAAATGAAGTTGGCAGGAAAAACATTTGCTTTTTGACAACTCGCTAAAAAGACGATCCTTACAATTAATTACAAAAGCCTATAATATTGCTAATTTTCCATAAGCACAAAATCACAAACAAAACGAAGAATGCCGTTTGCAAATGCTCGGGCTACAGTGCCCTGCGGAATGGCAAAACGCCCAAAATTGGATAAATTGAGGTTGGATAGAATGAGCGAAAGCGTTTCCAAATTAGGGAAACTTAGGGAAAATTGTGGCACAGTCTAAGATTCCCATAGCCGGTCTTAGCGTTATGCCCCTATATTGCCATGAAACAAAAGGCAATGCACAAGTTTCTTCATGATATTTTGCCATTCTGTTGAAAAGAACGCCAAATACTTATTATTTCGGAAAAAAACTGGGAAAATCCTTGGGAAATTTCCCACGTTTTTCAAGCCACCCATCCCTTCATCCCGCCATCCCGCCATCCCGCCATCCCGCCATCCCGTCATCCTGTCGTCCCGCCAGCCCGCCATCCAAGCATCCCGTCATCCCGTCATCCTGTCGTCCCGCCAGCCCAATGCGGCCAATGCCTGCGAAAAACAGCGTCTTAGACAGTAAATACTAATTTTATCTGGTTTTATCGCTTACGCGGATCCCAAAAATTCCCTATAATACCCAAACGATGCCCTTTCGGGCACACAGGAGGCTACCCTTTCTCGCCCTTTCCATGCTGTTTGCCAAGTCTTTCAATGCCCGGGAGGGTGGTGTCGGCCCTGCCGTTTGGCCAAAGGCGGGTACATTGTGAAATACGGACCGGACGACAGACCCCCCTTTTTCAAGCTTTGCCTTTACGGCCTCCAATGGTGGGTGGTGGCCATGCCCTGCGTCCTGGTGACCGGGCTGGTGGTCGCGAGGCTCCATCACCCTGGCGACGGGGCGTCCCAGATCGTCTACCTTGGGAAGCTCTTCGCCCTGACCGGCGCCCTGAGCGTCGCCCAAGTGCTCTGGGGGCACAGGCTGCCGCTCATCATAGGGCCGGCGACGGTGCTGCTGGTAGGCATAGTGGCCTCCCAGGCGGCCGGCCCCAGTGCCATCTACACGTCCGTTTTCCTGGGCGGCTGTGCCATGGCGGCGTTCACCACGGTCGGCTTTTTCACGAGGATCCGGGACTTCTTCACCCCGAGGATAGTGGCCGTAATCCTCATCCTCATATCCTTCACCCTCTCCCCCACAATCCTGCGGCTTTCGACTGACCACCTGGGCGGCGGGGGCGCCTGGGGCCTGGTCTTCGCCCTGTGCCTGATGCTGGCCCTTGTCGCCATCAACGACCGCCTGCCAGGGGCCTGGAAGGCCGTCACCCTGCTTCTTGGCATCGGGCTGGGGACCCCCGCCCATATCCTCCTCTTTGGCTACACGGCTCCCGCGGCCTTCGACGCGGTGGGGCTTTCCACCGTCCGCCCGCCCCTCGCCTTCGCGGTGGAGCCCGGGACCCTGCTCGCCTTCCTGTTCTGCTTCCTTGCGCTCACCATCAACGAGCTGGGCTCCATCGAGGCCGTGGGGAGGATCCTGGGCGCGGGCTCCATGGATTCCAGGCTCAGGATGGGGACCCGGGTGTGCGGCTTCGGGAACATGGCATCCGGCACCGTGGGCGTCATAGGGTCCGTGGACTTCTCACTCAGCGCGGGGATAATCATGGCGACCGGCTGCGCTTCCCGCTACCCCATGGTGCCGATGGGGATCCTGCTTTCGCTGTGCGCCCTTTTCCCGAAGCTGATTGTCGTCATGGCAATGATACCCAACCCTGTGATGGGGTCCATCCTGCTCTATACCATGGTCTCCCAGCTGGCCAGCGGTCTCACGGGCATAACCGGCCCAAGGGGCGTCACGGACTTCAGGACAGGCAACGTTGTGGCCCTGCCCCTGATGGCCGGGCTGCTCATAGCCTTCACGCCGGTCGAGGCCTTTGCCGCCTTCCCTGCCATATTGAGGCCCGTGCTCGGGAACGGCTTCGTCATGGGCACGCTTCTGGTGCTGGCCTTGGAGCACCTCGTCCTGAGGCAAGGGAAGGGCGAAGCCGCTGCCAAGGCCCCGACCAATGAAAAACCCTGAATCCCCCTAACAACCAAATAGGCGATTCGGCGCCCAACTTCCTCGGGCGCGCCATGGCCTTGGGGATTGGCAAAACCCAGGGGGATTTTCGCGGACGGCATCGAAGGCGGCATCGGGCCAGCCAACCATTGCCTGACTCGAAACCCATGCCCGGACATTTGCGGTGCCTGGGACCGGAAAAGGACATGCCGGCTGCCCTGCCGCAAGGTATCGCGCCAAACATCATAGGGTTGGGTGGTTCGGCCCGGGTTTCGCGGTCAATCGCCGGGCATCAAAAATATCTATTATCAAGAAATTATTTTGAAAGGCCGTATTGCCCTGCTTTTTGTTATGGGAAAAGCCCCAAAAACCTTGTATTTTCATCAAATATAGAATTCAATCCAAATTGTGGGCCGCTTTCACGATGTTCCCTAAAATAAGAGGCAACCTTGGCATCGGGCCTTCGGCGAAATCGCCGGGGCTTGTTTCCTGGAATTTGCAAGCGGAACTTTGATTTGAAAGAATGAAAAAGCGACAGTTGCCATAAGACAACGCCAAAACCCAACAAACCAATCAGCGAACCGCGCGCCTGGCATCTTCCGCCGATTCGCCCGCCCGGAAGCTTCCGACCGCATGTTCCCGGTGGTTTCCGCCTGCGGCGCGGCCATTGGCCGAAATGACGGACATCCCGGGAAAGGCTTGCGGCCGGCCGGAAAGGAGACCCCCCATGGCATTCCCACCCATATTCACGGCCATCTTTCTTGCGCTTGCGGCACTGCCGCTGGCACTCTCCCTTGCGGCCACGAGCCCGGCCCTCGCCCAGGCGCCCTCGGGCCCAAGGGTCGGCACCAAGTCCGGGCCCGTCATCGGCGTCCCCGGGGACGGCGTCACCCTCTTCAAGGGGATCCCCTTCGCCGCTCCCCCGGTGGGGGTGTTGCGCTTCGCGCCCCCCAAGGACCCGGAACCCTGGACGGAGCCGAGGGAAGCGGACGCCTTCGGCCCCATACCCCCGCAGCCACTCGGCAAGAGCTACTTCAGGGACACCTCGGTGCTCCCGCCCCCGTCCGAGGACTGCCTCAACCTCAATATCTGGGTGCCCGAAGGCGCCAAAGCCTCCGACGGGCTGCCGGTGTACATGTTCATCCCCGGGGGCGGCTTCGCCATAGGCGCGGGCAGCCAGCCGCTCTACGACGGGACGACGCTCGCGAAGGCCGGTATCGTGGTGGTGACCATGAACTACCGGCTGGGTGCCTTGGGTTTCCTGGCAAGCCGCGAGACCCTCAAACTGCACGGGACGACCGGCAACTGGGGCATCCTTGACCAGATAAAGGCCCTTGAGTGGGTGAGGGACAACATAGCGGCCTTCGGCGGGGACCCGGCCAAGGTCACGGTAGGCGGCGAGTCGGCAGGCTCCATGAGCGTCTCGGCCCTGATCCTGAGCCCGCTCGCCAAGGGGCTCTTCCGGGGCGCGATAATGGAGAGCGGCACCTTCTACTCCATGGTGAACTGGCCCAGCAACTTCAGCCACGGCAAGCTGGGGCCCGCCATGGACCAGGGCTCCCTCATAATGGAGGTGCTGGGCCTGAAGGACGACCCGCAGGGGCTCGAGGCCCTGAGGTCCGTGCCGCCCGAGGTGCTGGAGAGGCTGTGCCCCTTCGGCGCGACCTGCCGCAGCTCCCCCTTCTCCCTGGCGCCGGTCTTCGACGGCAAGGTGCTCCCGAGGGACCCGCAGGGCGCCCTGGCATCCGGCGACATCAACAGGGTGAAAATACTCATGGGCTACAACCGCGACGAGGCCAACAGCCTTCTGTTCGCGGGCTGCACGGAATCCGATCTCGAGGACATGACCCTGTTCGTGTCGGGGCCCAGGGCTTCCGAGGCGTTCTGGGGCCGCTTCCCGGCCGGCAAGGACGACCAGGGCCTCGCAAGCGGCAGGCGCTTCATGACCTTCACCCTGTTCTCTGCCGGGGCCAAGAGGGTAGCCGACCTGCACTCGAGGTTCGGCGAGGTGTACCTCTACAACTTCGAATACAGCAACAAGGAATCGGAAAAGGAGGGGTTGGCAGGGGCCTTCCACACCTCGGAGCTCCCGCTGGTGTTCGGGAACATGGGCTTCATGGGATACACCTCCACACCCGAGGAGTTGAGGCTGGGCGAGGACATCCGCTCGCGCTGGGTGAACTTCATAAAGACCGGCGACCCGAACCAGGGGGATCCCTCCCCCACCCGGGCCGAATGGCCGGCCTACGACCCCAAGGATCCGAAGGCCATGGCATTCGGGACCAAGGTTGGGGCCCTGCCGCTTCCAGGCAAGGATGACCTCGACTTCATGGCGGACACGCTCTACGGCCCCCTTCCCGGGGCATCCCCCAAGTAGATCCCCGGTAAAATGCCTGTCCGGGGCATACCCGGAAACCCAACGCGGCCAATGCCGGAAAGGCCCCGCCCGCATCCGCGGGCGGGGCCCTGGGAAAACGATGCCGGGCGCCTTCCGGGCCCGGCATCTTCTTTTCCCCCGCCGCGGGCTTTCCGCCTTGGAAGGCAACGGGCGCCATCCGCAAGCCCAAATGCCGGGAATGGGAAACGGCGTCTGCCAAGGCCCTGCCAATACCCCTTTTCGCCCTTCCTTCTCCCGTCGCATCGATGACAACGGAACCCAACAGGGCAAAAACACAATGCGCGAAATCGCGGCTTATCAGGCGAAAATGGGATGATGCCGGAAAAGCCGATTGCTGGAAAAGGCAATATCGCTTACCGGTTCCAAGACAAACGAGGCAAACAGGGACCGCCCTTGAATGGCCCCCCAGGCGCATAGCTCCTTCCAGGCTTCCTCAGAGCAAGACCACCGGCCACCCGCCCAGCGGGTGCGCCATGACAAGGGCTTCCACGTTGTAGACTTCCCTTATCAGCCCCGGGGTCATGATGTCCCTGGGGGCGCCCTGGGCGGCTATCAGCCCCCCCTTCATCACGAAGAGCTGGTCGCAGTACTTGGATGCCAGCGACAGGTCGTGGAAGACCACCACCATCCTCTTGTCAAGCTCCCCGAGGCTGTCAAGGAGCCTCAGCTGGTGCTGGATGTCCAGGTGGTTGGTGGGCTCGTCAAGGAGCAGCCAGGGCGTGTCCTGGACAAGGGCCCTCGCAAGCAGCGCAAGCTGCCTCTCGCCCCCTGAAAGCGTCCGGAACTTCCTCTTCGCAAACGCCGCAAGCCCGAGCCTCGCAAGCGCCTCCCCCGCCATGCGGCGATCCTCCTGGCCAAAGCCGTCCATGAACCCCTTGTAGGGGTAGCGGCCCATCATCACTATCTCCATGACCCCGAGCTCGCTCGCGCCGTCCTGGTTCTGGGGGAGCACCGCGGTCATCCTCGCGCAGCGCCTCTGGCTGATGTCCTTCAGGGGCTCGGAGCCGTAGCTCACGTACCCGCTGATTGGGGTAATGGCCTTGTAGAAGGTTTTGAGGAGCGTGCTCTTGCCGCTGCCATTGGGGCCTATTATGCCGGTAAGCCTGGCCGCCCCGAGCGTCGCCTCGACGCCGCGGAGGATCTCCGTGCCGTCCAGGGCTACCTTCACCCCATGCGCCCTGATTTCCATTGGAGCCCCCCTTACCTGCCCCGCCCTCCCGGGCACAGGAGCAGCCAGAAGAAGAATGGCGACCCGATGGCCCCGGTTATCACGCCCAGGGGGATCTCCGCATCGGCGGAGGACCTTGCGACCGCGTCCACCAGCACCATGAATATGCCGCCTGCCAAGGCCGTGAGGGGCGCGAGCCTCAGGTGGTCGCCGCCCGCGAAGAAGCGCATTATGTGGGGTATTATGAGCCCCACGAAGCCTATGATCCCGAAGAAGGCCGTGAGGGCAGAGGTCATGAGCGCGGTGACGGCCAGGAAGGCAAGCCTTAGCCTCCGGGGGCTCGCACCCAGGGACCTGGACTCGTCGTCGTCCAGGGAGACCAGGTTCAGGTTCCTTCCCTGGAACCAAAAAAAGAAGGCCCCCAAAAGGGTTACGGAGGCCGGGAACGGCAGGACCGCCCAGGTGGCCGGCGCAAGGCTCCCCATCAGCCAGAATGACAGGTTCTGGAGCCTCTGCGGGTCCACGTTCAGGAACACGAGCAAGCCGGTGAAAGACGAGCACAGGACGTTCATGGCGAGCCCCGCCAATATGAGCATGTGGACCGGGGCCCTGCCCCTGGAGCCCAGGGCGAATACCAAGCCGCCCGCCGACAGGGCCCCGGCGAAGGCCATTGCCGGGAGCGTCGGCCCGGCCGCCCCCAGCCAGAGGATGGAGGCGGCCGCCCCCAGCCCCGCGCCGGAGGATATGCCCATAAGGTAGGGATCGGCCAAAGGGTTCCTCACCACGGCCTGCATCGCCAGACCGCACAGGGCGAGCCCCATCCCGAGGAAGGCGGCGGCCAGCGCCCTGGGGAGCCTCAGGTTCACGACTATCTCCCGCCTCAAGGAGTGGGTGTCCGAGCCCAGCAACGAGGCGACCTCCGCAAGGGGCATCTCAACCGGCCCCATGGTAAGCGACAGGGCAATGCTCCCCACAAGCATAGCCAAAAGGACCGCGACCCAGACAAAAAGGCGCGGCCCAACGTACCCCCTCTTCTCCCTGCAAGGCAGGACCGCACCTTCGTGGGGCCCCACCAAGGGTCCCGCCCCGGCTTTGCTGTCGTCCGTTGTCGGTTCGCTCATCTGGGCACCTCCGACCATGGCTTGGGTGGATGGGAAAGCACGCCTGGCGTGGCAGCGCGCGACTAGCCTTGGGGCCCGTCGCCAAAAAGGATCCCGGCCATGCGCCTAAGCCCCATGCCCAAGCGCACTCCCGGGCAGTAGCTTTCCGAAAGTGGCACAAGGCCCAGCCGGCCGGTCCTTGAGGCCTTTGTGTAAGAGAGGATGGGGTCCGTCCTGAAATCCTCCATGAGCCTGAGGGTGTCGCGCAAAGTGCTATCCATGTAGATGAATATGACGGCGTCGGGATCGGCCTTCACGATGCCCTCCTTGTTTTGGTCGCCCGTGAGGGAAAAGACGTTCTCGGCGCCGATGGCCTGGAGCATCCGCCCTGGGGTCGAGTTGTCGCCCCAAGCCCTCAAGCGGCCGCCGGGGAGGCACTCAAGGATGAGCGCCCTTAGCCTATCGCCTTCCCTCAAGGCCGCCCTGGCCTTCAGCCCGGAGAGCTCGGAGTCCAAGGAGCGGAGGATTTCCTCGGCCCTTTCCTCCACCCGGAAAATCCTTCCGAGGTCGCGGATGTCGGCATGGATGTTTCCCAAGCTCTTGGGGAGGGCGGAGGAATCCCTGAGTATGAAGGTCCCGACACCAAGGCGGTTCCAGTAGGACGGATCCCCCAAGACCCTGGGCGCGAACGCGCTCTGCCAGCCGACCAGCATGTCGGGCTCCAAACCCAAAACCTGTTCCTTCCCGGGGTAGAGCCTTGAGAGGACCGGGATCCTGCCGTAGGCATCCTCGAGCTCGGGGCTGGGAGGGTTGTCCAGGTAGGCGGTCGCTAGCATGCGCTTTTCCAATCCGAGCGAGAGAAGAAGCTCCGTCGCGGACCCGTTGGTGCTAATAACCCTTTTAGGGATTTTGGCAAACACCTGGACGTTTTCGCTTAGATCATAATTGTAATTCGTGATGGTGACGGAAGTGCCGGCCTGGGCGAAGCCTGCCATGAAAATCGCACATATTATTATTGAGCATATGGTTTTTGGCATGGTGGGCACACTGTATTATCCGTTATTAATGGCAATTGTTGAAAAAATAATTAAACTTATTTGCTTTTGTAACATTTTAAAAAACCAAATTAAAACAAAATTCCAAGTGTGCCAAGGTTTTGGTGTTAACAAAGGGGGATTAGCCGTGAAAGTGCCGGGGCTCGCCCGACACTTTCACGACTAAAAAACATCTGACTAGAACTCGTAGGTTGCGCCCACCGTCACGGCGAACTTGTTTCCAAGCGGGTTGGCAAACGGTCGTAACGCACCGGCATAGTTGACCCTGGAGAGGTGCCAAGCGTATTCCTGGTTAAAGAGGTTCTCGAGTGCGAGTGTAAAGGTTAACTTCGGCGTGGGCTTGAAATACATCCTCAAATCCACAAGCCAGTAATCGCCGACGTTTATAGGCGGCAGACCGGAAAGCTTGAATTCCCTTTTTCCGATGTAGTTGCTGTAAACGCCAATGCCATAGGCGTATTCGTCAAGATAGCCGTCCCATTGGGCACTGAGCTTGGCAAAGCTCCGGATATCGCCATCGCTAGGGATCTCATAGTAGTTTTTGGTAAAAGATCCGCTAAAGGACAAACCTTCGATTGGTTTTAGGGTGCCTTCCAAGCTGAAACCCTTGACCACGCTGTCGCCTTCCGCATTGAGATACGTGCTTTTGCCGCTGGGGTGCGGTCCCGTTATGATTCTGTCGGTGGTCTCATTGAAAAAGAAATCCACATCCCAGTCAAAATACTTGCTCCTGCCACCAAATCCTGCGGTCACCGAGAAAATCTCCTCAGGGCGGATATTCGGATTGCCTACTGTGTAATCATTGTTGGCATAGAGGTGATCCAAGACAGGAAGGACGAAAGCGGTGCCGATATTGGTTTTGAAGAACAGCTTTTCCCCAGGCAATATAGGGAGAAGCGAACTTACGTTCCATACCAAAGTGTCATGCGTCGCTTGGTCGCCGGTCATATAATTATATCGTGCACCAAACGCCAGTTTCCAATCCTCCCAGAACGAAAAATGGGGCCTGAACTGGAAAAATCCTGCGTAAACCTGCTCATGATTGGGAGAAATCTCGGAAAATTCATCTTTTCCCCAATAGTTCTGATAATCCAATCCCACCAATAGTTCATGACCGCTATCCCAACGGAGGCTATTGAGGAAGTTGAATCCCCAATCCTGGTAACCCCAATTGAAACTTGGCTTACCACGGGTGTAAGCACCATTGGCCATTATGCTGGTGTAATCTGACCACCAAGAGTGGTAATAGGCCTTGATGTAATAACTGTAGTTGGGTGTGACATCGTGATCCCATTTGAGTGTGGCAATGTACTCATCCCGTTTGTTATAGACCTTATACATATTGGGATATGGGTAATCAAATGTCCCGCTGTTCCTCTGGATGCCCACATATAGATTGCTATAGCCTGAAAGATCAAACTCTTTGGAGTATTTCAGGCCGACATTCAGTCTATCGTAGGCCCTTTTGGTGCGATGGGGGTTGTTGTAATAGCTGAAGGTTTCCTCTTTGTAAGGAACATATCCATCGGAGCTGTCATAACTTGCAAATGCCATAAATTTATGGCCTTTGATGGTGCCTCCGATATTTGCCCAACTGTCTAATGAACCGTATGAGCCGTAAGAAACGCCAACCTCACCGCCAAAGTCTTCGCCCGGTTTTTTGGTAATGACGTTAATCACGCCGCCTACGGCCTCAGTGCCGTAAAAGAGTCCTTCGCCTCCGGTCAACACTTCTATGCGCTCGATCATATGGATGCCTATGGCATCAATGTAGGCATCTACGTATAAGCGATTGTTGATCCTGATGCCATCGACTAGCCAAAGAATCCTTTTCGAGCCGTTCATAATTGAACGGCCGTAATCGGCTTTTGAGCGAGGGACATATGCCATGCCAGGGACGAGCTTCATAAGCACCTGGGACAGATCGTTTACCCCAAGTTTTTTTATGGTCTCCCCTTGTATTATGTTGACTTTGTGCCCGTAAGCTGCTAGTTCCGCGGAAAGCTTTTCCTCAATAAGCCTTCCTTCCACAAGCGTTGGATCCAATTCGAGCTCGGTCTGGGCCGAGAGAAATGTGGGTATGAGAGTGGTGATGGCTGAAAATATCATCACCATGCCCAATACCCCTAATTTACGTTTAATCACACGATTCTCCTTGTGTCTCGGGTGTTACTGGTATTCTAGATATACATAAAGGACAAGAGAACCCCCGCCTTTGACTTGCGACTCAGTGCAAATTTTAAGACTTAAAAAAGTCCCAAATCAATCACTACCCATAATCGCAATTGCGCTTTTCAATCGCTCAAAGACGGCCTTTAAAATGCGAATTACAAAATCCGCAAAATTTGGCATAATCACGCTTGGGGAATTAACCCATAACGTATATAATTCAAAATATAAAAATGAAAACCTCGTGATTTTATATATGCCATATGGATATAAAAAAACCTGGATTGTCTTAAAAACAATCCAGGATTCCCATTTTTATCCTGAATCTTGGTTCGATACCACCAAATAATTTTAATATTTTGGCGCAAATTCTATATAATAGTGCAAGGCAGGTCTTCTGACTCACGGATCGTCTCTCCCACCACGCCTTCCCAGAATATTACCAGTGGCTTAGTTGGATGGGAAATTCCCGAATACAGCGGAGGGTTCGTCCTCTTTTTATTGAGGTTCCCTGTTAGGCACAATTGTGCACCTTGCAGACTTTACGCTTTTACTCCTTAACATGCGGTAATGTCAACTATTTTAAGTATTTTTAGAACAATATTTTTCTCGCATCTTAAGAATTGTAATTATTAAAATTATTTGATATGCCTCAAGTATCTTGAACATATTTCAAAATTATATATAATATTTAACGCTTGATGCAAATCAAACTTGCGCAAACCGCTTAACAACACACATTATCGGCTAATTATCTGATTTTCACGAAATTGCGAAAGAGTTAGAATTCCAAACTATCCAACAATTGGCAAATCGATTCGCCTCATGCCTATTCACATTATATCCTGCTGAGATAATTAAAATCCCTGATTTTTTTAACAATTTAAAAGTATAATATTTGGTAATTCAGGTAAATATTCATATGTGAGGTTCCCCAACACTTCCTCAGAACCAAGTCGCAGCTTCTAGCACTCTCCACGCTCACCATGCTCTCCATGCTCACAAGTCTTGGAAGATTACATAAAGTTCAGTTGAAATCCGGTTAATCTCCGCAAGTGCCTTGTGATTCATAAGTACATGGCATACCCGGCTAATTGCTCATAGATTAAGCGTAACAGCAATTGATTATATTATGCTTGTGATTTTATTATTGTTGGTAGGAGGTGGGCTGTTTCGAGGATTTTCTGAAGAGTAAAAGAGGGATCAAACATTGTGGGACAAATTTAAATACCTATAACATTCTTGGGATCATTAACAGAGCATGACTTTTTTGAGAACTTAATCGAATCGTTTATGATTTACGTGGCCCTTTGCTGCCAAATTTTAAACTATACTTTACCACAGCTATAATTTGCCAACAAATCCAACCGCAATACGCAAAATATCCTTAATGGCATCCAAGTTTCTGGAATTTATGCAAAAGCCAATGCATCCGGCACAAGTGCGGTTCTCTCAAGTGGCTGTGCGCAGGAATACCCTACCCCGTAAGGTCCCATTAACTCTAATACCCTACTATAGCCTAACAGCCGGCTTGGGCTTTCGCGCATGCCCTCATCAGGGACTTTCGCCCTAGTTTGTCTTTGGCATCTTGTGGCAGGGTATCTTTTCCCTGTCGCCGTCCAATAGATCGAAAAGCCCCCTTGGCTTCTTGGATCCCACCGGCGGCTTAGGCGCAACACTTGCCTCCGGGACACCCTTTGCGCCTGCGTCAGCGCTCTCGATGGCCTTCCCCGACGCATCATCCTGGGTAGCGTGGTCGGAGAGGGCTGGGGCATGGTCCGATGAATCATCGGCATCCTTTGCGACAGCGGGTTTGGGCTCGCTCTTCCTGCGCCTCGGGTAGCTGCTCTTTCTCCTTGAGGCGACCTCCACCCACTTTTCCGCGAACTCGGCGTCCCTCTTCTTCAGACGGTAGAAGGTGGTCACGTCCCTGCCAGCGACCCTGGCCGCCTGGCTCACCGTGCGGCCCGCCTCCAGCTCCTTGAGGAAAACGCCCGTCTCCTCCCGTAACCTCAGGTTCCTGGCCTTGCCCTTATCGTAGGCTTCCTCCCAGGCAGCCTCGAGCTCCGGGTCCCTCGTGCTCCTCTTGTAAAGGCTGGCGAGGGTCAGCCCGGCGGTGAGAGCGGCCTGCTTCACGGTGTCCCCTTCCGCTATGCGCTCTAGGAACACCTGTATGGACTCGGGCGTTATGGCCTTGAACTTGGACTGCACGCGCCCGCCGGCTACCACCGCCTCATCCCAGGCCTCCTTGAACTTCTGGTTGGAGTTCTTGTAGGTGTAGAGCGTCTTCCAGTTGAGGGCGGACTCCCGCATGGAGGCGTTGATTGTCTTCCCGGCCCTTAGGGAATCCAGGAAGACGTCGAACCTGGGGTCATCGTAGACGAAGGTTATGCCGTTGTCGGTCAGGGTCTGGATGTACAGATCATGGAAATTTTTGTTCTTGAGCCTGTAGTTGTACAGGCTCCGGCAGTCCAGCTCGGACTTCGCCAAGGCAACGTTCATGCTCTTGGTCTTCGCCAAGGTCAAGATGAAGATCTCGAAGCGAGGGTCATCCGAGTCGCACACATGCCTGCCGCCCGTTATCATGGCATCGTCCCAGGCCTTGGTGAAGTCGGGGTCGTTGTGCTTCCGCAGGTAGAGGCGCCTCCAGTAAAGGCCCGCATCCTCCATGGAGTGCGCAACGGTCATCCCCTTCTCCAGGTTCCTGAGGAACGCCTCGAACCTCGGATCCACCTCGACGGGATACTTGCGGCCGCCCTCCATCAGCGCCTGGTTCCAAGCGTTGCGGAATGCCTCGTTCCTTTTCTTCATCTTGTAGAGGCTGTTCCAGTTCAGGGACGACGCTTTGCGCGAGTTGTCCACTGTCTTGCCTTCCCTTAGGGCCTGGATGAAAAGAGAGAATCTTGGGTCGGGTCCGAAAGCCTCACTCATAGGAAACCCCATAAAAGTTAGAAAACACCTTGGGTAGGGGGGCCATAGCCGCTAGCCGCCCCGGGCGGCTTGGCGGAGTCGGCCCTTGGCCGTGTAATTAGCATATAATGTAAATATATAGTGCTATTAATCCATCGATTCATGATATGTAGTGTTTATTTTTCTACCTTACAGGCCTGAGACGATTTATTGTTTTTACTTTTCATGCTTTTTTTCTAATTTTATAAAAATGCGGAGCTTTTTTCAATGTAAATCTGTTTTTTTCTTGATAAAAATGCGAATTTTTAGCCTGTTTTATCCGAAAACCCACATATAGCTTATAAAAAATATTTATATACAATATATAGTAGTGGGCTTGGGAATCGAAAGTTAGAGCATCAAAGCATGAAGAGTCCTATCATTTCAAAAAACAAGCGATTTTAGGATTAACCCTAAGGTCCCGAAACCCTGAAAACATTCCGAAAAATTGTGGCCCACCAAACCTACGTAGCTACGAAGGTTGGCTGTCGGCACTTTTTTGAATAAATCGAATTTTTGATTTTAGACCGTATCTAGGCCATTTTTCCGAAAAACCCAGAAGTTCCGAAGCCGTTTCCAGAGGCCCAGGGCCGGTTTCCCATGGCAAAAGCTCCGTGGCTTCCGAGCCCGTGGCAGGCCACTTTGCCACAAAAGCCCCGAGGTTCCGAAGCCGCTTCCAGAGGCCCGGGGCCGGTTTCCCTTGCCAAAAGCTCCGTGGCTTCCGAGCCCGTGGGTTGGCGAACCCTCAGGTTGGCGTAATATTTGGTTCCCAATCCATGGCTGAGACCCCAGCTCCGAAGAATCATGCCCGTGAGCCTTAGGCATTGGGCTTGGCTGAGGCCCTGGCACCGAAGAAACGGCCCATGTCCTTAGGCATTGGGCTTATGTCCCAGCTCCGAAGAAGCAAGCCCATGTTCGTGGTTATTGGCCGTGCCTTGGTGCCGTACGCACCCGGCCATGCGGGGGCATGTCCCTTTTGACAAGATGGCCGTGCTTTCACGCCCTTATTGGAAATGAGATGCGTTATCCGGCCTCAACGCCGCAGTTTCCCCAGGACGCTAGCGGCAAAAGCGGCTTGGCGCAATAATTTTGGGCGGATTGCAGAACGTCCCGGCTTTTTGTAGTGACTTTTGCCTCATTTTTGAAAAAAAATGGCAAATTTTTATCTAATAAATTTTTAAATCAGTACGGATAAGCCATTTTAAAATACAATTGAAAAATTATGAATAATTTAACATTTTTTTGAAAAATTATTCATAAAATACAAGGTATTCAAAAGGTAAAAATTTTACTGGATGCCCGGAAATGCTGTGACAATGCCAAAATGCTTGAGTCCCTTGGCTTTTGGCAAGGTAAAAAAACGATTGCCCTAGGCAGTTGTCCCTCTCTCTACTCTCTATTCTCTCTTTTTTTCCATCCCATTTCCACTTTTTTTTTTACCCATGGCGGGCTCGGGCATCCTCCGAAAGAAATATTTTGGGTGCAGGGCCCCACAAGAGAGGCTGGCAAAGCCCCCCATGCTTGCGGCACCATGGCGGCGGCACTATTGGGGATGAGCATGGGGGCCGCGACATGGCTGCGGAGACACGGGGATGCGGTTCTCTTGCGGGCGGGCTGTCCGGTTATTGTTGGCCTGTTTGAAGAGTGGCAAAATAAACTGTACGCAATGCGTACATTTCTTGCCACAAGCCCCAAAAGGCCCCAAAGCGTCCCGAGGGCACCCAAAAGTCTGCGAAAGGCCCTTTGCGGTTGGCACAGGCCTTGCTCCCATACAGGCAACGGGCAAGCTGGATATCCGCGGCATTCGCCGCAAGACCCCGCCGGGAAGGGCTTCCCGGCATCCTGGGATCCCATGCTTTTGCCAAATGGCTCCTATCTCAGAGGGCTGTTGCCTGACCCAAGCCCCCCTCCCCCGGGCGCCCCGGCGGGGCGCCCGGGGGAGCCGGCTGGATGCGGGGCATTCCCACATAAATGTATGATTATTGGAAAAATCTTACACTTTGAGGTCCAATTCACCGATGCAGCCTAGGATGCGCGACCACCAGCTAGACAGGGAGGCGACGGAACTCTTGCTCCAGGAAGTGCCTACCGGGTTCCTGGCAAGCATATCGCCGGACGGGCGACCTTACGTGACCCCTGTCCACTTCGTCTTCATTGAGGGCAAAATCTACGTCCACGGGAACCCCAAGGGCACCAAGATCGATAACCTTAAAAGGGATCCCAGGGTGTCGTTCACGGTCGTGGCCGACGGGGGCATCATCCACGGCGATGAGGCCTGCGAGACAAACACCCGCTTCAGGAGCGCGATCATCCAGGGCGAGGCGAGGATGCTTTCCGAGCCCGCGAGGGCGCTGATCGTCCTCGACGCGTTCGTCCAAAAGTACACCCCGCAGCACTTCGGGAGGGAGCTGCCCCCGGGCAAGGTCAAGGCCACGGGGATCATCGAGGTGGACATCCTGTCCGCAACGGGGAAATACTACAGTTGAACGAGAACCAGAGCCAACTGGGCCGGGGCCTTGAGGATGCCCTCTCCACGGGGCGTGGGGAGGCTTTCTCCGTCCTCGGCCTGAGGGCCGGGGGCGAGAGGCTCATATCGCTCTTCATGACGGTCGGGCGGCTGCTCTCCGAGAAGGGCGACATGAACGCCGCCCTGGACACCCTGCTCTACTACATGAAAAAGGAGCTTGGCGTCGCCAAGGCCATGGTGAGCCTCATCCACGGCGACTCCGGGAAGCTCTTCCTCTCCCGCTCGGCCGGCCTCGGCCGGGAGGAGGAGGAGGCCATCAGGGACTCTTTCCTGTCCGGCGAGGGGGCCCTCGCCAAGAGGGGCCAGGTCCCGCACCTGGGCCCCAGGCCCTTCGGGGGATACTCCGGCAAGGAGGCAATCCCCGGCCTCGGTGGCGAGCAGGGGCTGACCCTGGTCACCGTCCCCATAACAAGGGAGGGGAAGGCCCTGGGCGCGATGACCACCCTGTCCCACTTCCCGGACCCCTTGGCCCGCAAGAGGCACGAGACCCACCTCTCCGTCATGGCCAGCCTCTTCTCCGGGGAGGCGAGGCTCTACATGGAGGAGAACATCGACCGCGTGGTGCTGGAGAAGAAGGTGCGCACCCTGAGCTCCGAGATCTACGAGCTCAAGGAGCGCTACTCCCCCTCCAACCTGGTATCCTGCTCGGCGGCCATGCAGGAGGTGTACTTCCTGCTGCGCAAGGTGGCCTCACGCAAGACGATAGTGCTCATCCTCGGCGAGAAGGGCGTGGAGAAGGAGACCGTGGCCCAGTCCATCCACTACGACGGCCTTAAGGCCATGGGCCCCTTCGTGATGATCAACTGCGCCGAGTTCCCGCCCGAGCACCTGGAGGCCGAGCTCCTCGGGCCTGCCGCGGCCGAGGGCTCCGAGGGCCCAGGCCCCTGCCGCGGCCTCCTGGGGGCCGCGGACGGGGGGAGCATCTTCATCGACGAGATAGACCGCTGCCCGCTGGGGCTCCAGGCGAGGCTCCTGGACGCCTTGCAGGAGCCGTCCCAGGACCAGGCGCTCCCGCCCGGGCCCCTGGCCCCGGACGCAAGGGTCATAGCCGGCACCTGCCGGGACCTCAGGGAGATGGTGGCCGAGGGGCTGTTCCTTGAGGCCCTCTTCTACCGGCTGAACGTGTTCCCCATAACCATCCCGCCCCTGCGAAAGCGGGAGGAGGACATCCCCAGGCTCGCGAGGCACTTCCTGGGACGCTACAACGAGGATGCAGGCAAAAACCTCAAAACCCTGTCCCCGATGGCCCTGGAGATACTTCGCGCCTACGACTGGCCCGGGAACGTGGAGGAGCTGGAGGCGGTTATCCACCGCACGGTCATAATGGCGGACAAGAAGGCCCAGAGCATAGAGCCCCAGGACCTGCCGCTGCACATAAAGCTGGTCGCGGCCCCCAAGGCCGCCGAGCCGCTCGGGCTCGAGGAAAGGCTGTCCTCAATCGAGCACGAGATGATATCCGAGGCGCTCAAGCGCCACCGGGGGAACATCTCCAAGGCGGCCAAGGATCTTAGGCTGACCCGCAGGTCCATGGGGCTGCGCATGAAGCGCCTGAACCTGAACTACAAGGACTTCAGATCCTGACACCGGAAAGACCCCAATACCCACATAAAAGCCCGCCACCCCGGCCGCACGCTTCCAAGAGCCCCGCAAGATCCCTTGAACCATAACCAATAACCAATAACCAATAACCCATAAGGCTTTGCGCCAATCATTGTGCTTTTGGCTCTGTCCTAACGTCATTGCGTGTTTGGGGAATTGTTTTCCCATGTATTCCCATGTATTCCCATATATTCCCATGTTTTCCCATGTTTTCCCATATTTTCCACTTGCTTGCCCAATTTTTATCTAATAGTCCTCTAGTTTCCCCTTATTTCCCCCTATTTCCCTTGCCTCCCCCATCTTCCCAAAGTCTCCCATATTAAGCCTGCTTTTTTCCCACGGCGCACTCCCATATGCCCGGACATTGCGTGTCCCGCAAGGCACTAACCCATTTCTTTGATCCTATCCCTTTGCTTTTGCCATATAAGCCAAAAACCGAGGCTTTTCGTATCGTCGGTTTTGGAAGCGGTTTATGGCTACAGGGCCATGATTATCGGATAATCGCGTTGCCGCAAAGTGAAAGTGCCCGGACTTAACGGGTCATCAGGTGTTTTGAGCTGTGTCGAGCTGTGTCGAGCTGTGTCGGGCTGTTATTGGCTGCTTTTAGCCGTTGTTAGCTGATTTGGGTTGATTCGGGCCGCTGCGCGGGTTGGCAAAACTAGCGGCTCACGGAAAAGCTGCGCGCAAACGCGAAACCCGCGGCGTAGCGGGCCGCGGGTTTTGGGAACCTTATGGGCTTGGGCAGTGTGGGGCTAACTGGTTTTGGCCTTGGCGTTGGACTTGGTCTCGGCCTTAGCGCATTTCTTGCACAGGCCTCGGATCTCCACGCTGCCGTCCTTCCCGAAGAAGGCTTGGGCCCCCATGTGGTTGAAGATGCTGGTGTAGAGGCCCTCGTCGTTTATCTCGGTGGTGGCCTGGCAGTCCGGGCAGACAAGGATCACCGGGTTGTGGTGCGACCCGTGGTCGTTGCAGACGACAAAGGCGTTAAGGGCGTTCACCCGGTGCACAAGGCCTATCTGGATGAAGAACTCGAGCGAGCGGTAGACGGAGGACGGCGTGATGCGGCGGCCCTTCACCCTCAGGCTGTCTATGAGGTCGTAGGCCTTGACAGGGCCCGGGGCCTTTATGAGGCGTTCGAGGATCATGCGGCGCAGCTCCGTCAGCTGGGTCCCTTCGAGCTGGCAGAGCTTCTCGGCCTCGGCCATGAACTTGTCCACTTGTCTTTTGTTGAGGTTCATATCCCACCGTGGTTAGCCTTGGCTAGCCTTGGGCAATGCCTGGCAGCTTGCCCTAGGCACCATTCTCGCAAAAGCCCGCGCGGATTGCAACAGGCCTGCATGGGCGCCCCGGTCAAGGATCCCCCTCTCAGCCGTCCTCCCTGTATATCTCCACAAGGTCCGCGGGGATGCTGTAGCCGGCCGCCCCCATCTCCCCGGATTCGTACCTCTCGGTCAGGAGCTTCCCGTACACCCACACTATTTCCATGGCCTCTATGCCTTTGAGGCCCTTCTCCGAGGTCACGTGGATTATCTGGTTGGGCGGCGGGGGCGGGACGTGGATGCAGGCCCCGAAGAAGGGCACCAGGAAGAACTCCCTCATCTCGGCCCCGGAGAAGTCCAGCGGCACCACGAACCCGGGAATCCTCACGGGCTTCCCGTTCATCTTGGGGTTTATGGGGGCGTTGTTCCAGCGTTCCAGGAACTGGGCCAGGACCTGCTCGGCCCTGGGGTCGTCGTCCGTCATCTGGTCTATGCCGAGTTCCTTGAAGATCTTCTCCGGATCCCAGGAAGGATCCACAAGATCGTCCCATATGAGCCAGCCCTTGTCCTCGTAGCCGGCCTTGTCGAGGGCCAGGGCCCCCCCCTGGAAGGGGATCCCCAAGGCCCCGAGCAATGCCAATGGCAGGGCCAAGAGGAAGGGAAGGATGGGTGCGGGATGACCCTTGGGGGCTGTTGCGTGTTGCGGGCGCATCGTGTTGTCCTGTCCGTCCCGTCCTTTCGCCTGTCGGGGCAAGGGCCCTCAGGTGGTGGGGCTGAGCCCGTCCGACAGGCTCAGGAAGTAGGCCCTGAAGGCCGGTATGAGGCTTGTGAGCACGCCCAGGGCGAGTATGCCGAGGATTATGAGCCACTCCATGGCCGTGGGGGGCGAGAGCCCCAGGGCTATCCCATAGGAGTCCAGTATCCAGGGCGCGAGGGCCGCTACCAGGATCCCCAATATAAGAAGCCCGAGCATTATCCCCGCGAGAGTCAGGAAGAAGCCCTCCATGGCCATCAGGAGGACGATGTCGAGCGGGCTCGCGCCCGTGGACCTGAGGATCGCGAGCTCCCTGCGCCTCTCGCCAAGGCCCGCGAGTATCGTGGACGAGAGCCCCGCGAGCCCGGTGAAGGTCACCATCAGCGACACAAGCACCAAAACCCTCTCCCAGCCGCCTATGAGCCCCCACAGCTGGTCGAGGGCTACCCCTGGGAGCACCGCGCTCAGGGCCTCGGTCTTGGAGGACTGGATCTCCCTCTGCAGGGCGAAGACCGACCTCCTGTCCTTGAGCCCCAGGAGCATGGCGGTGATTGCCTTGGGCCGCAGGTCGAACCTGCGGACCTGGTCCTTGGCCACCGAAAAGCCCCTGATGGGCGCCCCTCCCCGCCAGTCCACGTGTATGGCCTCCATGGACTCCAGGTTGATGTAGAGCGACCTGTCCACCGGCGACCCGGTGGGCGCCAGCACCCCCACCACCAGGAAGGGCTTGTCGGAGTGCTCTATGCCCCGGACGTCGCCGCCGTGGGTAAGGGTTATCTCCGAGCCATCCGAGTAGCCCAGGCGGGAGGCCACCTCGGAGCCAAGGACCACCTCGAAGATGTCCGCGAACTCGCGGCCCTCGGCCATCCTGAGCGAGGCGTCCGAGCGGTATCGGAAGCGGGTGAAGAAGTCGTTGGTGGTCGCGACCACCGGGTAACCCCGGTGGGAGTCGCCCATGGATAGAGGCACCGCCCAGGCCACCTCCGGCCTCGCCATTATGGCCTGGGCGCTGTCCCAGCCCATGTTGTTGGTGGCGCCCCCCATGTGGAAGACCGCATAGAGGATGAGCTGGATGTGGCTGCCCCTGGCCCCAACCACCAGATCGGTGCCCGATATGGCCTGCACGAAGCCCGCCCTCACCTGGCCCCGCACCCTTTCGATCCCCACGAGCAGGATGGTGGAAAGGCTTATGGACAATGTGACCAACAAGAGCGTGAAGCGGCGGTTCCAGGCGCTCCTTGCGGCCAGGGACGCGAGGGTCGCGATCTTTCGCATGTTTCCTCGGAAATGCCCGGGGGGCCCGGCCTCCGGCCGGGCCCCCCGGGCCCATGGTTTCCCCCTCGACGCCCCGGGCCTTCGGCCCGGGGCGGACCCAGCCGGGTTAAGGGACAGGTTAAGCATCGTTTTGGTCAGGGCCCGCCCCGGGGGTGGGCCGGGGCGCCTGGGGGGGAAGCCCTGCCCCCGCGAGGGGGCGGGTATCTTTCGGAAAGCCGCCAAGGCCCCATGCCAGGCGCCTTCCCGGTTAAACGGCCAACGGTCGAACAAGTCTCGGTGCCAAAGATCCCAAGGGCCTGGCCCAGGCCCCCGAGGCCCGCGCCTACGCGGCCCTTTCCTCCGGGCCGGGGAGGCTAAGCCGCATCCCGAACTCAGGGGCGAGCGACTTGTCGTGGCTCACGAATAGGAGGCTGGCCCCGGCCTCGTCGCACTCCCTTAGGAGCAGCCTGAGGAAGTCCAGCCCCAGCCCCGAGTCCAGAGCCGAGGTGGGCTCGTCGGCTATGAGCAGCCCGGGCCTTCCGATGAGGGCCCTCGCGGCCGCGACCCTCTGCTGCTGGCCCACGGAAAGCCTTGCCGAGGGTTTTTTCCAAAGCCCCTCCTGGATGGAGAGCCGGGAGAGTAGCCTCCCGGCCTCCTCCTCCAGGGTCTTGGAGCCCCCGGCCGGGAGGGCCCTCGCCCTTCTGGCGGGGGAGAAGCGGCAGGGCAGAATGACGTTCTCCAGCGGGGAGAGGTAGGGCACCAGGTTGAACTGCTGGAATATGTAGCCCACCCTGTCGCCCCGGAGCCTGTCCCTCGCCGGCCCGGACAAGCCGCCCAGGGCCTTGCCCCCGATGAGCACGTCGCCTTCCTGCGGGGTCAGTATGCCAGCCGCGAGCGAGAGCAGGGTGCTCTTGCCGCAGCCCGAAGGGCCGCTTATGAATAGCTTCTCCCCGGCCGGGAGGCTCAGGTCGAAGCCAGACAGGACCGGGGCGCCGCCCGGCCAGGCGAAGGTCACGCCCTCGAAGCGGACGGCCGGGGCCCCGGCTTCCTCGGATGACACCTGACCCTTCCCCGCTACCACTTCAGGATGGCATCCTGCGGAGTGAGGTCCTGGGCCTTCTGGCCGGATGGGGCCACAATCTGCACATGGATGGTCTTAAGGAGCGGGAAGCTCTTGAACAGCGGGGACAGATCCGCCTGCCCGCTCTCGGGCAGCTTCTTGCAGACGTAGCCGTACTGTATGTCCGCGTCCCTGTGGACGGCCCCGTGGTCGTGGTCGCCGTGCCCGTGGTCGCCGTGATCGTGGTCGGCCTCGCCGTGATCGTGATCACCGTGCTCGTGATCGGCCTCGCCGTGATCGTGATCGCCGTGCTCGTGATCGCCGTGCTCATGATCGCCGTGCTCGTGGTCGCCGTGCCCGTGGTCGCCGTGCTCGTGCCCTTCCTCCTCAGCTTCCCCGTACTTCAACGAGGTGAGGCTGGCTTCGCAGCCGTAGTCGGCCGACACCGT
>JAITKK010000138.1 GCA_031278475.1 Deltaproteobacteria bacterium | reverse complement strand
GCCTTAGCGGGATTCGCCATCCCCTGCCGCTTCCTCTCCGGGCTGCCGCTGAAGTAGCGGTGGACCTTGGCGCCGTCGCCCCTGGACTCCACCCTGGTGCCCTGCGAGCCGGATTTCATGGCCCTGTGCACGTCCACCTGATGGCCGTCGAGGGTCTCGTAGCGGTAGGTCCCCATGAAGTACTCGTCGTCCCCCTGGGGCTCCCTCACGGGGTAGAGGCGGCCGTCCCGGGGCATGGGGCGGCTTGGGTCGGCCTTCTGGCCCCTTCTGAGGCTCTGGGGGGTGTGCCTGAGGTACTCCCTGGCGCTGTTCGGGGCGGCCTTGGGCCGGGCGTCCGCCCCGGGCTCGCCCGTGAGCATGGCGCCCGCGGCGCCAAGGCTGAGGGGGATCCGGTACTCGCCCGCCATGGCGGACTCCTCGGGGGGCGAGGGATCGGAAGGGGAGGAGCCGTAATAGTCGCTGGGCTTGGGCGCGTCCGGCTTGGTGCCGTCGAGCGACCGGGCCTTTGGGCCCTCGTCCAGGATATCCTCGGAGCTGAAGTCCGAGGCGTCGGGCGTCCAGGCGTCGGCCGGGGCCTCATAGGAAGGGGCCGCGGCGGCGGGTGCGGACGCCCCGGCCGCGCCGGAGGCGGCCCCGGAACCACCGGACGCCCCGGCGACGCCCACGGCGGCCCCCGTGGCGGCCACGCCGCCCACGACGTAGGGGGCCGCGCCCGCGCCGGATTCCCCGGCGGAGGGGGCCACGGTGCCGCCCTCGGCGGCCAACGCGCCCCTGGCCTTGGCCTCCCGGGTGGTGCGGTAGTCAAGGGCCGCCTCGTCCACAAGCTCCACTATCTCGGGGCCCTTGACCTTTTGGGACATGAGCTTTTTGATGGTCTCCTGGCTTATGGGGGCCTCCGGGTCGCCGGCCGACATGGAGTCGAGGCGAAGGTAGGATGCCGTGAGCTCGTCCCCCCCGTACTCGGCGAGCCGCTTGATGAACCCTGCCTGGAGCGGGGGCCTGGCCCTCGGCATGAGGGAGACGGTGATTATGTCCTCGACGGTGGATTCCTTGACGCCCAGGGAAAGGAGCTCGGATATGTCGAGCACGTCGGAGGAAGCGAGGGCCTTGCCCGCGGATACCGCCATGGGCACCGAGGCGAGTACCGAAAGGAGCATGCCAATCAATGAAAGCCTGAGGATCGCTTGGGTCATTTCCCACCTTCCCGTGTTTTCCGGCGGCGGCCGGTTTCTTGGGAAGGCTCAATTGCAAGATGCGCTCCAATTTTTCAACTTGGCCTCGGCCTCTTGGGTGGCGGCCTCCAGCAGCCCCGCGAGCCTACTCTCTTTTTCCCCCCTTTCAAGCTTCCGGGTCTCGGGCCCGGCCTGGAAGAGATCCCCGAAGACCGCGCAGACCCTTGAAAAGGGCAGGGGGACCCTTGAAAGGGACCAGCTCTTCCTAAAGACGTGGGCGCGGCTCACGGCCACCCCCACCGGGCAGATGGGCACCCCCAGCCGCTCCGATAGGTGGAAGGCCCCGGCCTTGGCCTTGCGGCGGGGCCCCCTGGGCCCGTCCACCGCCAATATTATGCTGTCCCCCGCCTCGAGCGCGGCCCTAAGGGACTTGAGGGCCGCCACGGCCCCCTTGCTGGAGGAGCCCCGGCTCACCTTGTAGCCCCAGCGGCTTATGACGGTCGCAAGGATGTCCCCGTCCCGGGATTTCGACACCATGACGTTCCCGCCGGTGAAGCCGCAGCGGGGGAGCATGGTAACCTCCTCGCTGTGCCAGCAGACATAGATCATGGGTTTCCCCTCCGGGTGCAGGAGGTTCCCGAAGAAGCGGAAGCGCACCGTCTTGTAGTAGAGGTTTATGAGGAAGGCGAGGATCCTGGGCCAGGCGAGGAAGAAGGGCTTTCGGACCCGGGGGTCCGCGGCTTGGCGCTTGGCGTTTGGCGGGACGACGGCCGGCTTGTGTGGCCCCGCGGGCTCTTGGGCCGCATCCCCCCCGGCGCCCCGCGGGCCCCCGGGCACGCTCAGCCGCCGCCCGGGACCGGGCCCCGGTCCCCGTCCAGGCTTCCAAGGGCGGGACCCCCCTGCTCCTTTCCGGCATTGCCCTCGTCGTAGACCTCGAGCGCCTCGCGGCCCAGGCGCATGGGCCGGGTGACGAGGAGCCAGGCGAGGACCAGGACCAGGAGGGAGAAAAGCGGTATCAGGATGCCGTCCTTGAGGCCCCAGACCGCCATGCCCCTGCGTATGCGCAGATAGCGCACCACCGGCCAGGAGGATAGCCCTATTATGAGAAGAAGCGACAGCGAGGAGGACACCATGTGGATGAGCCCGCCGTAGCCGGTGGGGACCTGCGCGAGGTTCTCGGTCTCGAAGCGGGGGAACCTGGAGCCCAGCCCCACGCCCAGGCAGCAGAGCCCGGGGGTTAGAAGAAGCGTGAGCCCGAAGGCGGTCGCGGCCATGACGGGGGCCGCGTCGAGGAAACGGTTGGTAAGGAAGGTAAGGAACAACGCGACCAGCATTATGGGCGTGAGCCAGAACGCAAGCTTCTCCCGCATGAAGTCCCGGACGGACAAGGGCGACGAGCGTATTATCCAGTAAGAGTAGCCCTCGGCGGATATGGAGGTGAAGGCGAACCTCAGGGAAAGCGTGGCCGTGACCAAACCCACCAGCCCCACGTTCAGGAACGCTATGGTGTTTTCCAGGAAGAAGGCATGGAGCGGGTAGCGCTTGAGGTTCAGGACGGAGAAGTTGTAGAGGTAGATAATCATGAGCGCGCCGAGGAGGAAGAGCTGGGACCACTGGGTGTGATCCCTGAAAAAGATCTTGAAATCCTTGACCGCTATGGCCCTGTACTCCGGGCGGCGTATGAGCCTGAAGGCGGACGCCGCGATGTTGAGAAGCCCGCCCGCCCGCTGGCGGCCCGCGCCCTCCTGGCTCTTGTTGTATCCCTGCCAGTAGAGGAAATGCGCGGCGTAGGATGACAGCATGGCGGATACCAACGCCATCACCCATATGAGCCCCAGGTAGACCATGGAGAATTGCGAGCCCTGGCCCCCCAGGAGCGGCCACAGGAGATCGGCCGCCCAGGTGGTGGGGAGCATGGGCGAGGTGGGTGTCTGCAACGACGCGAGGTAGCCCGCGACCGTGCGGAAGTTGTCCGGGTTCACCAGCTGCTCCGGCCTTAGGAGCCTGAACACAAGGTAGAGCGCGACGAAGGAGAAAAGCCCCAGGAGGCTCAGCACGTCCCTCGTGCGCCTCGCGGGAAGCACGTTGACCAGAAGTATCACCACCGTCTGGCTCACGAAGCAGGCTATCAGCATGACCGGGACGGCCGTGAGCGGGAGCAGCGCGTAATAGTGCAACGGCGCGGAGAACGCGTAGCCGTAGGCGAGGAAGACCGGGAGCAGGAACGCGGTGGGCATCCAGGCGCTGGCAAGGACGCTCTGGGCCGAACGGGCCCAGAAAACGCTTTCCCTGTCGACAGGGGCGCCCATCAGAAGCGAGAGATCCCTCGAGAGGTAAAAGCTGGAAAGGGAGGTTATGAAAGAGGAGAAAATAAGAAGGGCGACGCCCGTGAGCCACAGAAGCCCGAAGGTCTTCTGGGCGAGGATGTCGCCGAAACCCTCCACCTGGTAAAAGGAACGTATCATCCTGACGGAGAGGAGGAAGAGCGCGACCCACAGGGACAGGGTGAAGGCCGAAAGCGACATGAGCTTCACCTTGCCGCCGGGGCCCGGGTCCCTCAGGTAGTTCTTGAGCCCCAGCCTGTAGGGCTTGAGAAGCGTCAGAAACTCCCGCATGCCTTCCCGGGCGCGCCCTCAGGGCGCGCCCGGCCCCTCGTTGCCGGAGGTAAGCTCGAGGAAGAGATCCTCGAGATCGAAATTGTCGGAGCCCCTGGAAACCCTCAGCTCCTCCTCGGTCCCCTCCGCCGCCAGCACGCCCTTGGATATTATGCCTATGCGGTCGCAGAGCCTCGAGGCGAGGCTCATGGTGTGGGTGGATATGAGAATCGACACCTTCCGCTCCCTCGCCATGGACTTGAAGATGTCCATGACCAGCTTGGCGCCCCTCGGGTCAAGCCCCACCATGGGCTCGTCCACCACGAGCACCTTGGGCTCGGGCAAAAGGGCGCCCGCCATTATGAGCCTCTGCTTCATGCCGTGGGAGTAGTTCTCTATCAGCTCGTCGCGCCAGTCCCAGAGCTCGAACACGGTGAGAAGCTCCTCGGACCGCAGGTCCGCCTTTTTGGGGGGCACCCTGTAGAGGTCGGCCGTGAAGCCCAGGAACTCCTGGCCCGAGAGTTTTTCGTAAAGGAAGGGCCTGTCGGGGATGTAGCCCAGGATGGACTTGGCCTCCTTGGGTTTTTTGGCCAGATCGTAGCCGCCGAGGCTGATGGTCCCCGAGGTGGGCGCGAGGGCGCCCGCCACCATCCTTATGGTCGTGGTCTTCCCGGCCCCGTTGGGGCCAAGGAAACCGTAGATCTCCCCCGCGGGTATCGAGATCGTCAGATCGGATACCGCGACGTGCCTGCGGTAGTGCTTGGTGACCTTCTCGAGCCTAATCATCGGCCTTACCCTGGGCCCCTGGGAGGTAGCGGCCCAGGAGATCCATGACGCCTTTGGGGATCTTGTCCAGGGGGACCTCCCTTACCGGCCTCGCGAGGGCTTCCTTCGCAAGCCCCACCGAGGCCTCGCCCTCGAGCAGGGTGAGCCCGGCCTCAATCCCGGAGAGGCTTTGGCGCAGAAGCCTGCCCTTCGCGTCCACCCACTCGGACGCCTCCCAGGAGTCGGTGCGCACGGTTATCCTGTAGACCTGCACCTCCTCGGACTCCGTTGTGTCGTCCGTCACAGTGAGCTCCGCCTGCCTTAGCTCCGCCTGGGGGAGTTCCAGAAGGCTCACAAGCATGACCTTCCCCAGGGGGATCTCCCTTTGCCTGGAAAGCCAGGGCACGACCCCGGAGACCAGCACCGGCCCCTCCTTGGGCAGGGGCACTTCCTTTTCCCAAAGCCTCCCGAGCGCGGAAACGGAGGAGCTGAGCTTGCCGCCCCTGGGATCGGCGACTATCGAGGCCTTGGCCCCGGGAAGGCTCGGGACCGTGAAGGCCGCGCCCTTGAGCCTCCCGGAGGAATCGTAGGAGGCCTCGGACTCAAGCCTGACGCTCAGGGGGAAGCCGGGTATCGGGATGGTCGCGACCGAGCTCTCCCTTACCGAAAAACTCCCGTCCTGGGCCTCCGGGCCCACCACCCGGTGGCTGTAGCCCATGGGTTTCCCCGCAATCGAGACGGAGTACCAGCCCTCGCCCTGGGGCATCCCGAAAAGGGCCCCCTGCCTGAAGACGAAGTTCCCGGACCAGCCCCACCACGCGAGCACCCCGAGGCCCGCCGCGAGGAGCCCTATTTTGACGGCGTGCCTCAAGGGATGCCGCCCCTTTCCCTTGGGACCGCGGAAGAGGCCGACAGCCTTTTGGCCAGCCTCGCGGCGAAGGCCGCGAGCTTCCTGGCGTCCGCGACCCCTAGGCCCGCTCCCCTCGCGACCATCCTCCACAGGGCGGGGCTCAGGATGTCCCCCGGGGCGTGCGCGTCGGAGCTGATTACCATGGGGCAGCCCGTCGCGAGGGCGGCCTTGGCGACCGCCCCGTTGGCAAGGGAGTGCCCGCCCCTCGCGGAAAGCTCCAGGGCGACCCCGTTCTTGGCCGCGAGCAGGGCCTCCCGCTCGCCTATGGGCCCGGGGTGCGCGAGTATGTCGCAGCGGCCGGATATGGCCGCGAGGTTGGTCCCCGGCTCGACGGGCTCGACCGGGCTCTCGCCGTGGACCACCACGCAGAGCGCCCCAAGCTCCCTCGCCCTGCGGATGAGCCCGGGTATGAGCGGGGGCGGGACGTGGGTTATCTCCACGCCAGGGACCACCCGGAAGCCGGGGTAGGCCCCCCTCAGGGACTTCGCGGCCTTCACGGCCGAGTCCAGGACCGCCTCGAGGTTGGAGTGGTCCGCATGGTCGGCGAGGCCCAGGACGGAATAGCCGTTAAGCCTCGCCCTCTGGGCCAGCTCCGCGGGGCACAGCTCGCCGTCCGAGCGGAAGGTGTGGGTGTGGAGGTCCACTATCCCCTTGGGGACGGCCTCCCAGCCGTCCCGGCTAGTCGCCATCCCCGCCCTCGGGCACGTTGGTTATGAGGATCTTCGTCTCCTCCTTGAACTTCACGTGGATCTTGTTGGGCGGGACGACCCTCGTCACGTAGCCCACGCCGAAGACATCGTGCCGTATGGGCTGGTCGAAGTCGTAGGAGCCGGTGACCCTGTAGGGGGCCGCCTTGTCCGGGTTCACGCCCCGGGTGCGCTCCGCCCACTCGAGGGAGTGCTGCTCCCTCAGGTCGTCCTGGCGCTTCTGCTCCTTGGTCTTCTTGAGCGTCTGGGCCCTGCCCGGGGCCTTGGCCGCGGGCTTCGCCCGCGGCTTGGGCTTGGGCTTGGGCGCCGGTTCCCCCACGAAGGGGTCGGTCCCGAACTCGTCGTCGAAGTCGTCCATGCCGCTCTCAAGGTCCGACCCCACGGCGGCATCCTCGTCCCCCTCCCCCGTCACGTAGCCCCTCAGGGGGTTCTTCGCGGGGGGCCCGGCCGCACCCTTGGCCTTGGCCGCGGGCGCCTTCGCCTTGGCCGCGGGCTTCTTGGGCTTCGGGGCCTTGGGGTCGGACGCGATGCCCCGCAAATCCTCGGCCATGGCCTTCATGTGGTCGGGCCTGGGGGCCTCCTTCTCGGGGCTCCCGAAAATCCTCTCGGCGGCCTCGGACCTGCTCTCCCCCGGGGCCGGCATGTACTCCTCTTTGCCCTTGGGCTTGGCCCTCGACTTCCTCACCTTGGGCGCGGCCTTGGGGGCCGGGGCCTTGGCCGGCGGGGTCTTGGGCGGCCTGTAGTTGTGCTGCCCGCCGCAGGCCTCGCACTGCACCCTCTTGGGGGCCCCCGCCTCCATGGTCACTATCACGTGCCCCGTGTCCCTGCGGCACTTGGTGCAATAGGCCTCTATGCCGCCGCCTACCCTTGTCTCCCTGTTGGGCCTCTCCATCTTCCTGAACCCCTCAGATTTGCGCCCGGCGCATCCCATGCCCCGGGGAAAACGCGCCCTTCCGGGCGCGATGCCATGGCGGCTTCAGACCCCGCCCTATGATTTTAGAGGCCTTGGGCCCCGAACGCAAAGGCCCGATGGGCACGGCCCGAAGGCATTGGGCCACGCCCCCGGGGCGCGCTCAGTTGCGCAGGCTGTGCACCGGGGCGGGCACCCGCCCGCCCAGGGACACGAAGGCCCTGGCCTCCGCATGGTCCCCCACGGCCATGACGGTCGCGTGCCCCAAAAGGCCGCCGAAACTTACCTTGTCCCCCGCCTTCTTCCCCGGCACGGGGATGAGCCTGCAGGCGGTGGTCTTGCGGTTTGCCACCCCTATGGCCATCTCGTCCGCGATCACCGCGGACAGGGTCCAGGCGCTTGTGTCCCCTGGGAGGGGCACCATGTCGAGCCCCACCGAGCACACCGAGGTCAGGCACTCGAGTTTTTCCAGGGAGAGAAGGCCGTTTTTGACGGATTCCGCGATCCCCAGGTCCTCCGACACCGGGACGAAGGCCCCGGAAAGGCCCCCAACGTGCCCGGAGGCGAAGGCCCCGCCCTTCTTGACCGCGTCGTTGAGCAGGGCCAGGAGAAGCGTCGAGCCCGGGGCCCCGATGGCCCTGAGCCCGAAGGACTGGAAGATTTCCCCCACGGAGTCGCCCACCTGCGGGGAAGGGGCTAGCGAGAGGTCCACCACCCCGAAAGGGACGCCAAGAAGGCCCGCGACCTCCCTGCCCATGAGCTCCCCCACCTTGGTAACCTTGTACGCCGTGCGCTTTATGACCTCGGAGAGTTCCCCGAAATCGGGGCTCGCGCCCTTCGCGAACGCCCTGTCGACGGCCTTCCTGACCACACCCGGCCCCGAGACGCCCACGTTTATCACCGCGTCCGGCTCGCCCAGGCCCGAATAGGCCCCGGCCATGAAGGGCATGTCCGGCGGGATGTTGGAAAAGACCACCAGCCTCGCGCAGGATCCCCCGTCGGGGCTTTCCGAGAGCCCCGCAGCCTCCTTGATGACCTTGCCCATCAGGAGCACCGCGTCCATGTTGATCCCGGCCTGGCTGGTGGCGACGTTTACCGAGCTGCAGACCCTTTGGGTGG
The DNA here is from genome assembly GCA_031278475.1 of Deltaproteobacteria bacterium. Lineage (GTDB taxonomy): Bacteria > Desulfobacterota > Desulfarculia > Adiutricales > Adiutricaceae > JAISMF01. The sequence goes on along the minus strand of JAITKK010000138.1, from coordinate 1,025 downwards.
CGGCCAGGGCCTCAGGAATGGACAGCACCAGCTCCCTGTCGCCCTTGGAAAAGCCCTTTTCCACCAAAGCCCCGTAGCCCCCCACGAAGTCGAGGCCGCAATCGTTCGCGGCCGAGTCCAGGGCCTTTGCCAGAAGCACCAGCTCGGACCTCCCGAAAGGCCCTGCCAGGGCCGACGCCGGGGAGACCGCGAGCCTCTTGTTGACCACGGGGATGCCGTATTTATCGCCAACCTGGTCGCAGGCGGTGACAAGGCCGCCCGCCATGCGCCCTATCTTGTCGCGCACCTTGCGGCAGAGGCGGCCGATGTCGTCCGAGGCGCAGTCCATGAGGGAGAGCCCAAGGGTCACGGCCCTCACGTCAAGGTGCTCGTTCTTGAGCATCTCAAGGGTGGCCTGAACCTCCCGGTCTGTAAGCATGCTTGCGGATCCTTTTGGGCCCTGCCCTGATACGGCCCTGGGGCCTAAAAAAAACCAAGGCCGGGCACTGCGGCCGGCCGTTATGACGGGCTTTAGGGCCCGAACCCATCGCTCCCCCGGGGCTTCCCCAGGGCTGCGTCCGGGCTCTTTGTCTTTGAAAGGGGGATTGGGAATGATTGGCTGGGGGCGTTCCCTGAGGCATTGGCGCAAGGGACAGTATACGCGGCGGATAGGAAAAATGTCAAGGGAAACACGTTAATAGGGGGGTACCGAGAAACATATACCAGTATATTTAAATGTTATTACAATTTGTTTGCTTATGATACATATTTTTAAATAGTAAAAATGTAGTTTATTATACTATTCTATATATTTTAATATAATTAAGTAACTTTTTATGGTAATTCATCAGATCTTCTTATTTTCATCACTCATTGACACCGGAACTGTGCTCAATGATATGCGATATTATCAATATATAGATATATATTATATATTTTAGTATTATATTAGTAAACTTTCTTATCTGCAAATCCTTGTACCTCATATTTTTTGCGTATAGCATTTTCAACATCTCTTTCCCATATGCCTCCACGGAGCTGAAGTC